>NZ_VRVF01000127.1:0-7120 GCF_008040045.1 Methylobacterium sp. WL8
CCGCCATCGTCGCCGAGGCCCCGCAATCCCCCACGACGAGCTTCGTCGTCGGCCAGGACCCGCAGGGTCGCTGGATCGCCGTGGAGACCCACGGCCTGGGCGGCGGCCTCTTCCGCACGCGGCATGACGCGCTCCACTACGCGGTCGACCTCACCGACCATCGACCCGACGCCGTCGTGATCGCGACGGACCGCATCGAGCTCCGGATCTGAGATGAACGGGGGCGCCCGACGACTGCGGGCCCGCAGTGCCCGCCGCCTCGTCGCAAGGTACGTGGCGGCGGGGGCCGTCCTGGTGATCGTTGGCGCCGCCGGGTGGGCCCTGGGCCTGTCGGTATCCGCCACCGTGGCGACGCTCTGCATCGGATTGCCGGCGATGGCGCTGATCCGGCATTTCGCCATTCGGGAGCACGGGCGCCGAAGGGGGGGACCGTCGGATGCGATGGCAGGCGGCACGGCAGAACCACGGCCTTGGCGCATCGCTCGCCCGAAGCCGCAGATCATGACGTTGGGCCCGGACGAGATCGAGCGGATCGCGGAGAGCCTCGCGTCGGCCCATCGCTCAGGCGGTGAGAGCCTCGACGCAGGCCTCCACCGCCTGGCCGGGATGGACGAGGCCGAGGACGTGCAGGAGGCGACGTTGCGCATCCTGGCGGACGGCCACGTCGGCTACGCGCTGTGCGCCACCAGCCCGATGACCGCACGGCTCCTGGGATGCACGGAACCGGTGATCGCCCCACTGCGTCGCGGAGCGCTTCTGGACGACGGCTCGACCTTCCTCCTGCCGCGGGGGATCATCGGGGTCGGGGCCGGATACTGCTTCGTCCTGGGGCACCCCCTGGGAGAGGTATCGGAAGGTCCGGCCGGAGAGCGCGAGGCGGCCGATGCCTGCCTCGCCTGCCATCTCGAACTGCATATGGTCGGACGTCGCGTCCCCCACGGCACCCCACTGAACGCGTCGACGGCCACGGCCGACCTCGGGCTCGACGTCGTCCATGTGCTCGGGCCCCGGGTGCGGGACGGACGTCCCGTCGACCTCGCCTCGACCGAGGTCCGTATCGACCTCGATGGCCATGCCGTCACCCGGGGCCGGGGAGCGGATACGCTCGGCGCACCCATCGGCGCCGTCGCCTGGACGGCACGGTGGCTGGCCGGCCGCGGGCGCCGCCTGGAAGCCGGCGAGGTCGTCACGACGGGGAGTTGCACCGGCCTCGTGCGGGTCGTCCCCGGCCAGCGCGTCCGCGCATCCTTCGAGGATCTCGGGACGGTTTCCCTCGACCTCGTCTGACCAGCCGGTCGCTTCGCAGCCGGGCTTGACCGTGGACGCGGGGCGCCGGATGCCGGCGGGACGACACTTATAGCCTATGCCGGCGCCGCGGTCGCCGAGATCGCCGGATGCTTCGCCTTCTGGGCGTGGCTTCGCCTCGACCGTTCGCCGTGGTGGCTGGCGCCCGGCATGGCGTCGCTCGCCCTGTTCGCCTACCTGCTGACCCTCGTCGACAGCGAGAGCGCGGGACGCGCATACGCGGCCTACGGCGGCGTCTACATCGTCTCGTCGATTCTATGGCTCTGGCTGGCCGAGGGGCACCGCCCCGACCGATGGGACATCGGCGGCGCTGCGATCTGTCTCTTCGGTGCCGCGGTCATCCTGCTGGGACCACGCGGAACCTGAGCGTTACGACGTCAGGACCCGCTCGAAGAAGATCCAACCGTTGGTACCACCCCATCACCACGGCACAAATCGACCCGACACGGTCGTTCAGGCTTTCAACCCCGAATCCCTGAAGCGGACATTCAAGCTCGATCAAGCGGACACATGGCGCGTGGGTAGCGGCGCCGCAGCTCGCCACGGTTTACCTTGGGCAATAGCGCCCGCCGGGCTTCAACCGGAGGTGGTTTCCGAATTACAGGCCCGGGTGATGATCGTGGGATGATTCAGAGGCCGGCGGACGTTCAGGTGCCGCAGAACGTGCGGTAGCCCACCCCGCCACCCACCGGTGCCTCGGCGTAGCGGGCGTTGGTGGGCTGGTCATCGTAGGGACGCGACAGCACCGCCAACATGTCCTCGAACGGGCCGAAATCGCCTTGCTCGACCGCCGCCGCGATCATCGCCTCGACGTGGTGGTTGCGCGGGATGAACGCCGGGTTGACCGCGCGCATCGCCGCCGCCGTCGCTGCGGGGTTCCGTCCCTCGTTGGCCAGTCGCTCCCGCCAGCGCACGACCCAGGCGTCGAACTCAGTGGGGTCGACGAACAGGTCGCGCACCCCGGCGTCCGCATCCGGCCGCTCGGCCGCGTCGCACAGGCGGCGGAAGGTCAGAGTGAAGTCCGCTTGGTTTTCCGCCATCCGCGCCAGAGGGTCGTCCGCGAGCGCGGCATCGCCGGCTCTCTCTCCGGACAGCCCGAGCTTCTTCGCGAGACCGCCGCGATAGGCTGCCTCGAAGCGCGGACTGAAGCCGGCGAGCGTCGTCTCGGCGGCCTCGACCGACGCCGCCTCGTCCTCGGCCAACAGCGGCAGCAAGGTCTCGGCCAGGCGGGTCAGGTTCCACAAGGCGATGCCCGGCTGCTGGCCGTAGGCGTAGCGCCCGTGCGCGTCGATCGAGCTGAAGCGTGTGCGCGGGTCGTAGGCGTCGAGGAAGGCGCAGGGGCCGTAGTCGATCGTCTCGCCGGCCACCGACATGTTGTCGGTGTTCATCACCCCGTGGACGAAGCCCACGAGGAGCCAGGACGCTACGAGGTCGGCCTGGCGGGCGACGACACCTGCGAGCAGCGCCCGGTAGGGATGCTCCGCGGATGATTTCTCGGGATAGTGCCGGGCGAGGACGTGGTCGGCGAGCGCCCGCACCGCCTCGGTGTCACCCCGGGCGGCGAAGTACTGGAAGCTGCCGACCCGGATGTGGCTGGCCGCAACCCGGGCAAGCACCGCGCCGGGCAACTGGGTCTCGCGCAGGACGGGCTCGCCGGTAACCACCGCAGCCAGCGCCCGAGTGGTGGGGATGCCGAGCGCGGCCATGGCCTCACTGACGAGGTACTCGCGCAGTACCGGTCCGAGCGCCGCCCGGCCGTCGCCGCGGCGGGAGAACGGGGTCGGGCCCGCGCCCTTAAGCTGGATGTCGTGGCGGCGGCCGTCACGGTCGACGACCTCGCCGAGCAGGACGGCGCGCCCGTCGCCGAGCTGCGGCACGAAGTTGCCGAACTGATGCCCGGCGTAAGCCGTTGCGATCGGATCGGCGCCTTCCGGGACGGTGTTTCCAGCGAGCATCTCCACCCCGGCGGGGCCAGCGACCCAAACCCCGTCGATGCCAAGAATCGCCGCCAGGTCGCCATTCAGGCGGATGAGGCGCGGGGCCGCGACGGGTGTCGGGGCGCGGCGGGCGAAAAAGCGGTCCGGCAAGCGGACGTAGCTGTTGTCGAAAGGGATCGCAGTCATGATCAGGAGCTATGAGCGATCGCGCTGGCGGACAAGTGTATCCCGGGGACCACTGGGTTACGGTTCTCGAGAAGGCGCGTGTTCGCGCCGCGGTGTCTGCTGCCAGAACGATGCTGGCGTAGTTCGAGCGACAACTATAGACGAGAATCGCCCAGTTCTTGCTTCCTAGCAAATGTCTGCTTCTTCTGTTTCCCTTGCCCAGACCTAACAGGTAGCAAGCCACCCTTCTCGGATATCGTCAGACAAAGTCAGGCGTACAAAATACAGTCGTTTTCCGTTCAGCGCTGATTGCCGCTCACAGATGCAGTTAGGGCGCGCTATGATGGCAAGCCCTTCCTCACTCTTGGAAAACAGCGTTCGATCAGGCGGCGAAGTATCTCTTGTTGACCTGATCGGTCTCGATACTTCACATCTCGGTTCTGTGCAGGGTCTCGACGATCTAAAAGCGGCACGCGACACGCTCGTTCCATCAGACGGATGGGAAGGGATCTGAGCTTGAAGGAGATGAAATGTTGAGCGTATATGGCCAGATCTTGCACCAATTTTGAGCGATTTCCAAGTCGAATAACGATCTATACGATTTACTAGCAATGTAGATCCATGCATTAGTAGATTGATAGATGGCTCGATAAAAGGCCGCCTGTAAGTAAGTTGTGCTGGAATTGATTGATGAGCAATCTATCCCTGTCCGCGGTCGTTGGTACCTCTGCTCGGAATCTTAAGAACAGTGCTTCATCCGACCTCACATCGATCCAATCTATAACCGGGCGCATGAAGCTTCTTGCGCTCAATGCGCTCATCTAAGCTGCTCACGCCGGTGAGAAAGGTGCCGGATTTTCTGTCGTCGCACAGGAGGTGCGTGCTGTATCTTCCGAAATAGAGCAACTGGCATCGTCTCTTGGGCTTAGCCTCAGCACCGGCATTGAGCATCTGACGCAGGCTGTCGATCGTCTTGCGAACGAAGCGCGGGCCACCCGTTGTGTGGATCTTGCCCTGAACGCAGTCGAGCTGATCGACCGCAATCTCTACGAGCGGACCTGCGACGTACGATGGTGGGCGACCGACGCGGCCGTCATCGCATGTGCGAACGAGCCAAGTGCTGCCGCCGTCGCCTACGCGAGCGAGCGCCTTGGCGTCATCCTGTCCGCCTACACGGTCTATCTCGACCTTTGGCTCTGCGACACCGAGGGGCGTGTTCTCGCCAATGGCCGTCCCGACACGTATCCCAAGGTGGTGGGATCGCATGTCGGCAACGAGCCCTGGTTCCGTGACGCTCTCACCCTGCGCAGCGGTGATTATTTCAGAGCGGCGGATGTCCGTACCGAACGACAGCTCGACGGAGCACAGGTCGCAACGTATTGCGCCAGCGTGCGCTCTGCGCACGGTGCGGAGGGGCGACCGCAAGGCATTTTGGCAATCCACTTCGATTGGCAGCCGCAGGCCCGTGCCATCGTTGAGGGCGTGCGGCTAGGACATAGCGAGCGAGATCGCACCCGGGTGATGCTGCTCGATGCCAAAGACCGCGTGATCGCCTGCTCAAAGGGCCAAGGGGTTCTGAGTGAGGTGTATCGGCTTCGCACCGAAGGCCAACAACATGGTCATTATCTGAACGATCGTGGGCGGCTCGTCGCCTTCCATGAAACTCCGGGCTACGAAACCTATCGCGGCCTTGGTTGGCGTGGTGTGATCGAGCAACAAGCAGAGGGATAAGGCAGCGACAGAGCTGAAAGCTGCCCCCTCGAAGCCCGCCGCTGGATCGCGGCCGGCTCCTACGGCGTGCTCAGGCAGCCATACGACCCGGCCGACCCAAACCGATGTTCTTGGCAAGGGCCGAGCGAGCCGCTGAGTACGAGGCTGCTGTCGTCGGATAATCGTCTGGCAGGCCAAACTTCGTCCGGTAGCTGCGCGGGTTTAGCCCGTGCTTCGTGAGGTGGCGCTTCAACGTCTTGTAGGCCTTGCCGTCGATGAAGCTGACGAGACCGTCAGGGCGGATCGATTTGCGGATCTGCGCCGCGGTCGGCTTCTCGATCTCTTCGGCCGGGGCGCTGGCACCGCCGGCGGCTGTCCCACCCATGATGCCGTTAAGGGCCGCATGGACGGTGCCGATCAGGACAGGAAGCTCAGTTGCCGGTACGCGGTTGTTCGAAACGTAAGCCGCTACCAGTTCGCTGGCCATTGTAAGCATATCGGGGTTCAACCCCAGGTTATCTTTGGTCACTTCGTTCGTCCCGTGTGTACGCTACCGGCATGAGATCTGCCGATCTCGGACCCAGATCAAGGCGCGGCTCACGCAAGATCGCGCGAGCCTGCCGTGACCTGTACGCATGCTGCGAAGATTTGGTTTCGGGGAAGAGTGAGCGGGGGCGTCCCATCGAGGGGCCCTGGCTCTACATCGCATCGGGAGTCAGCGACGACTGCTCCCGAGCGCATAGCATCGCACAGGTGCTGCATGATAAGCCCCGGCCGCCCGAGCGGTCGGGGGCTTTCTTTGCCCCATCGAGCATCATGTCGAAGCGAAGCAACAGATTTCCATCCGTGTTGCAGCATTCGCCGGTGTGTTTTCCATGGAGGTAGCTTGACCAGCGGCATCAAGCGGTAGAGCGATAGATCCTCTTGATGGAAGGAACCGTCGTGGACGAACAAGCTGAAGCTCAATCCCCCAACTTCATGGAACTCGCTGCCGACCTCGTCTCGGCTTACGTGTCGAACAACAACGTGCCGGTGTCGGAGCTGCCTGGCGTGATCGCCAGCGTGCATGCTGCCGTTGCGGGTCTTGCTAACCCGACGCCTGCCGAGCCCGCTGGCCCCGAGAAGCCGACGCCGGCGCAGGTCAAGAAGTCGATCACACCGGACGCGCTAATTAGCTTCATCGACGGTAAGCCATACAAGACGCTCAAGCGCCACCTGACTAAGAGCGGCCTGACTATGGAGAGCTACCGGACGCGCTACGGTTTGCCTCCGGATTACCCTTCGACTGCGGCGAGCTATTCCGCCAAGCGCTCCGAGTTGGCTCGCTCGCTCGGCCTCGGCCAACTGCGCAAGGCAGCCCCCAAGGCCGCCGCAGCCGACGAGACGGTCTCTGAGGCGCCCAAGACCCGCGGTCGGAAGCCCAAGGCTGTAGAAGCGCCCGAGGCAGCCCCGAAGGCTCGCGGCCGCAAGAAGGTCGCCAAGACGGCCTGAGGCCGTTCAGCGCCCCGTTCCGGCACACCGCGGCACCCGTCGCGGTGACGGGCTTCTAACCAAGCGCCGCCATTCTGCATGCGGGCCATGTACTGCGTATCGGCCTAGATGTTTGATCCCAGGGTTTGATGGTGCAGTCTTCACGTCGGAGTGGAGGGATGCGCTATGGGCCAAGTTCTTCACGGCAGCGCCACGACGACTGAGGCGATCCGTCGAGCGATCCAGCATAGTCAAGCGAGCCTGAGGGCCCTCTCGAAGCGCTACGGGATCAACCAGAAGACGGTCGCCAAGTGGCGGCAGCGGACCTCGGTCGCCGACCAGCGCACCGGTCCGAAGGATCCGCGCTCGACGGTGCTGTCACCCGAGCAGGAAGCGATTGTCGTCGCTGATCCTCCCCCGGTTCCACGGACACCTCTGATACGCTCCTTGCGGGCGGGGAAGGTGTTTGATGGCCAAGACGAGACGCGAGTTCACCCCAGAGTTCAAACGCGAGGCGGTAGCGCTGCTGGAGA
>NZ_VRVF01000128.1:0-6953 GCF_008040045.1 Methylobacterium sp. WL8
CTATAATATTTGTACGGAATATTTCCATCGATTACTTAATTTCAATGATCCAACCCGACCCGTTACTGATTGCCGGTTTTGGTAGAGTAGTGGGTGCAGGGAACTTGAGAGCTGACGGGTTGCATCTCTAGGTTGCCTATCAGCCACATCAAGACCCGCAAATTTCAGAATGGCTCAACACATGGCGTGCCGCAACCTAGGGTCAGAGATATAGGCTATGTTGAAACCTGGAAGGTAGGGACTCGGGCTCAGCTCGCCTCATCAAGCTTGGCCATAGGCCAATCGAGCCCGAACTCACTATATTGTCTACCAAGCTCGTTTCAGCGGCTGTTCGGTCGCGCGAGCCTGGCATTATCCGAAGCAGGAAGTGCCCGTGACCCATCCTTCTTACAACTTAAGCGAGAGACCCGCGGAAGCCCTGGCAGCCGGCGAAACTGCTATGAACCAAGCCGTCCGTGCATCAATAGACACCGAGATAGAGGCTGAAGCTGAACGCATCGTCCCGGGTATGTCGCTGGCCGCTATCCGTCGCGTCCAGCATCCCCACTTGCGGGCCGCAGCCCTGCTGATGACGGATATGTGCGCACTTATCCGTGGTGGCCTTCGCGGTGATCTCGAGCTGATGGTTCACAGCGTTCGAGTGCCCCAGGCGGGAAGCTTGGGCGAGTTGGCTCATGCCGCGTATGTCGAGGCGCGATACGCCCGCACGCCTGCGAAGCAAGTCGCGTTTGCCAAGAAGCTTAAGGCTCGGACCCGAGATTTGTCGGGGTTCAATGGTCTTGCCTTGGTCGAGAAGGCGATCGAGTTGACGGCACAGAACCCTGACGGCGACGTCGCCGCTGGGACTGCTGCGGCCTAAAAGGCCGACAATCGTCGCGGCGTGCCAGTTTATGGTCGGCATGCCGCGACCGACTTAGAATGCCTTGGCGGCTGGATAGGTGCCGTACCCGCGGGACGAAGAGGGCTGAAAGCGTGAGCCAACCAGAAAAAGAAGATCGGGATCTGACCGCTGAGGACTTCGGCACCGAAACCGAGTGGCTCTGGCACCTGCGCAACGCGGGACTCCTGCCAGAGGACGAAGAAGACCCGATCTACCAGAAAGCCATGGCCCTGCCGCTGAGAGAGCGTGGGGACGACGATGAAGCAAAGCAGTAGCGCAGCATGAGTCGCTGACGTCGGGATGTTCGGAGCGAAACGCTCCGGGCACCTCCCCAAAGTGTTAGACACGTATTTTTTTGCCTCCTATAGGGGCCGCGTGTCTGACGGCTCCCTATGGAGCACCCAATGTCCACCTTTTCGAACCCAAATGGTGAGCGCCCTGCCAACCCATTCATGGGCGGGACCACGATGAAGATGGCCCTTGCGCACCGCGCGCGCGCACATGCCACCGCATATGAAACACCTTACGACCGGGCCATGCTGGAGGAACTGCCGACTTTGAGCGAGAAGGTCCGCTTCCTACGCGAGAGCGGCTTAGAGTTCGCCGACTTCGGCTTGCCGAACTGGGTTGGGGGCACAAGCGCCGACGCCGCCGTGCAGCTGCATCAGGCGGTGTTCGGTAGCCATCGACAGGCTCATGGGCGCGCGTGGGCCGGGCATGGAGCGTCTGAGTATCTGACCTCGACGCAGTTCCGAAAGGGCTACAATGCCATCGCTTATGCGAACTGCGTCGGCGAGGTGATGAACGCCTTCATTTCGATCTCCTGGTCGACGGTGGGGATCATTGAGTCCGACGCCGTGATGGAGGCGCAGATTCGATATCTGGAGCTTCTGCGGAAGTGGCTGCTGCACCGCGGAGTGCAGCCAGCCTGGGTCTGGGTGATCGAGAACGGCAAGACCTATGGGTTGCACTCGCACATCCTCCTGCGCGTGCCGCACCACATGAAAGAGGCATTAAAGTTTCAGGTCGAGACGGCGGTGGCGACAATCGCAACTCGTCCTCTGAAAAAACCGCGTCGAGGCACCAAGGGGGACCGAACGATTCACGTTATCTGCCGACGTGACAATAACATACGGGCACAGTGGCAGCTTTATAAATACATGTCCAAGGGCCTGAAGCCGACGAAGCGAGAGCTTAACCCCGAACTTCAAGCCAAGAAAATCGTTATTGAGAAAGTCGGCGGCCTAAAGTTACGCCGTCAGGGGCTTGTCGTGCGTCAGCGATTAGGCGTCGCGCGGGGACTAAGCACGAAGAGCCGGCAGAGCAACAGCACCATTCCGGATTTCCTGAATTATGCGCTGGAGCACTTCGGAACGGCGCCAGGCGCAATCTTCACCGATGCCTATTTCGAGGAGTGGTGCGCGCAGCAGTGGTTGGAAACGGCGGATCTGAGAGCTGCCGCGAATGCCGCAACGATGAAAGAGTTGAGGTCGACGCTGCAGATCTGAGTGACGCAAGGCAAGACCGAGGAAAAGCGGAGCCGCTTTAGACAGAAACGGAGCGGCTCCGAAAAACTCGCGCAATAAAATCCTGATTTATTTGGACTTTCAGAAATGACTAATCCTGTCCTTAGACTGGAATGCGCCTCACCCTATGAATACTCAACGCCCTCGTCTGGGACAGCGACGCCGGCGATCATCGGTGAGAGCGTCATCGCAACGCATCACCAAACCCGGCTCCCCGCTAGTCCGAAACAGCGGCTTTCGCCCATTTAGCGAAAACGCCTCATACGAGGCGAACCGAGGAGGATACGCAGGTTCCATAAGTTCAGGAGATCGGGGCTGCTCCAATAGTCAATCAGTAAATCACCCGCCGCGGGAAGTGCGGAGAAAGACAACAGTGCTGCTACCTTGGAATTTAATTCCCGCGAGTCGGACAGTGACAATCGAGCGCCCTAGCGACACTGAACACTTTGCCATACAATACGATCACTAACCAGGCTACGGCATTATGAGGTAGCTCCAAAATTCCAGCGCACTTTACTAGTTGCTTTGGGCTAGAGTGAGGACGTATGCATTAACTATCATTCTTGATTTTTACTGATACGAGCATTGATTGCGTCGATAGAATTGGATAAATTCTTCAAGTTATTGTTCAACTTGATATTTTCAGCCTCTAGCTCTTTCGTCTTAGCTCTCAACTCGCCCGTCTCCTTAAACAATGCATCTCTGTTCCCGTACAATTCAGCAACTTGATGCTCAAGCTTATTAATGTATTCACCGTCACCAGCGTGTGCTGGGGCAGCCAGCATTGCCGACAAAAATCCTGCGAGCCATAGATTTCTACCATTGAGAAATAAGTATCTATAAGTCGATATCATAGATCTAAACCCTTATCATGAGCCATTTCATGGCTAGGATAGAAACCAGAGACGGGATAGCTGAAATAACTATTTTTATTGTATCTCTGTTTGATCTTAATTTTTTCGATGTTGCCAACCCCATCCTTCATTTATTAGATCTAAGGCGAGCTGCTGAGTCTCGTCATCAGAAAGTTTCTCGCCTCGCTCGTTGATCTGAGACTTCAAAACCTCGCCGATGCTCAGATCGACGATAGCCTGTGAGATTTTGTCCCGATAAGCAAGAGCGACCCGAAGACTGTCCGGAATATCAAAGGTTCCTGTCGACAAATGCAGCGCGCTCGGAATCAAAATATAGAAATCATCAGACATTTTGAGAGTAGCGCCAGCTCCCATCTCTGGTAGATGCGCCCCTCCTCCTACAGCAGGGATGTACTCCAACTTACAATTTTTGTAGCTTTGCTCTTTCTGTGATGCGGTGGCGCGAAACTCGAAATTCCATTTTGGAAAAATATCGCTTAGTTTATCCTTAGAACGACCTTCGTCGCAAGCTGCTGGAGCTGAAAAGTCTTCAACAGCTAATGCGTAATAAGTTTCTCGGTAATTCGCTTCCTCTGCTTTGTCGGCGCCACCAAGAGTAGCCTCAATTGCACGCCGCATCGCGAGAAGCACAACGTTGCGGGCCAGTACGGGATTCATCTTCATCGCTTCTAGAAACCGCGGTGCTTCTGGCCTAGCAGGGTTCAGCGAATTCGTTGCTGGGTCGTATAACGCTGCGGTTGCGAGTTCGGCAGTATAATCACCGTAGACGATACTTTGCTGAAGAACGTTCGCTTCAGCGAGCCAGCGTAGTTTATCGAGTAGAGTGTGCGACTTGTGCTGCTCCAAACCAGTTTGCAGGTCTGCGGTGACGCCTTCATTAGAAGCTGCTGAGATCTGCGTCCAGTCTGGAAAGACGAATGACCCTTCAGGAGTTCGACGGGCTAGATCAGAAATTAATGATAGGGCAACGCCAACGTCAAGTATCATCCGGCTCTGGGGGCCGATAAGCGTTGCATTGACTAGTTCTCCCCAGCGTTCCGTCAATGGCGCTACGCTGTCACCTGGGGAGCGCCCGAAGCAAATTAGGTCGACAAGGGCGGGAGCGAGAACATCTTTTTCATTGCATTTAAATCTCGCCAGCTTGTCTCGAACAGCCGGAGTAGCCAAAACCGATGCGAGTTTAGCTGAAGCTTTAGCATTGACTACAGGCTGCGAAAGCCGCGCAAGCGCTGGAGCTGGTTCTGCGGACGCCTTATTTAGCTTTCCAACTACCGCGTCTCTCGCGCTGGCGAAGGCCTTCTCTTTTTGGGCGGCATAGACGGCCCAGCCAGCTTGAATTTCCGGGTTGGCGGAGATCTTGGCGGCTTGAAAATTTAGGGCTGCAATGATTTGGCCGGACCAGTCCGCCGGTTTGACATTCCCGTCGAGAAACCCAATCATCTGCTTATAGCATCCGCTCGCGTGACTTGCCGTGTTCGGATTGTTTGCGATAGCTTTGAGTACGTCTTTATTCGAGATCGTGTATTGTCCGTTAAAGACTGTTCGCAATGCTCTGCACGGCTGCCATTCGTTCAATAGAATCGCTTGAACAGTAGTCTCTGTTCGCAGCACAGCTGTCTCGATTTGATCGAGTTGAGCAAGAATTTCCTGCCTGAATCTCCGTTGCTCCTCTGATAATTTGGATATTGCATCAAGGGTTGCTATCTGCAATTCGATTATTTTATCAAGCTTCCTGTTTATCTGCTCAAATTGTTGACTTAGATATTTCATCATTTGTGCGTGTCGCGCTGCGCCGGCGTCAGGCGCGCCGAGCCCCACCAGAGACGTCACGTTTGCAACCGCGCCCAAGTAGTTGCCGGTTGCGAACTGCGCAATACCGGTCGCAATTGTTTGAGCGCCCTGGAGGCTCTTAACGGCATCCCGGGAAAGGCCAAGATTCCCAGCGATTATTGCGAGACTGCCAAGGTTACCTGCTGTTCTTTGTATGCTAGCGATTGCTACCTCACGCTTCTGATCGGCTTTTAAGCTCTCGATTAGGGCATCTTTCTGTTTTTGCCCAAGTTCGATGAAGAAACCTGACTGCACCGCTTGTAGCTTTTGCGCTGTGGACCAGCCTGAAAATGAGACCTGCGCGAGCGCTTGAATGGCCTTTGTGTTTGTCCCTACTTCTTGACGAAGAAGGTCGAGCTTTGCAGTAGATTCTATCGTATATTTTGCTAAATTTGCAACTCCAATATTTAACCTATCAAGCCGTTTACCTACTTCTTTTTGATATTCATCAATTGTAATTTTTGTCTTCTTGAGGTCGTCCCGGACGGTGTCTGCCGTTCGCTGGGCGCCGTCCGCTCGACTAAAAGCCTCAGAGGCGATTGTTGTTGCAACATCTGCAGCATGTGCCTGCAAACGCTGCAAGCTTTCGGGGTCGTCCTTGAGTATATCTCGTAGAATTTGGCCCCCAACTTTTAGGTCTGGAACTCTTGCCTTAAGTTGTTCTGCTGACATGCCCCGAACTTCCGTCTCGGAGAAACCGCTTTCTTTAAGCCCTTGAGCTAGAATATCCTGCGCTTGCTTTTGCGATTGTTCGATAACTAATCCGCCGATCCAATCGCCAGTTTTCTTAGCGCTCCAAGCTGCCACGCCGAGAGCGACCTTCGACATTGGTTCAGGATCTACTGCGCTCGAGTATGCGAGTGTCGTGAAAACAACATTAAAATTCGCTCTTACCAGCGACGAGCTGGCTCGGCCAGCGTCGATGCGGTCCTTAATTGAGTTGGCAAGGCGCGTGTAGCGATTTGGATTGGATTCGCTGTCTTTCTGTACGCTTTGCTGCGTTACCCATAGAAGACTGCCAATGCTGCCGCCAAATTCCATCATAGAGATGGCCACCTCTGCTTTGTCTGCAGCTTGAACACTTCCCTGGAGAGCGGTTCCAGTCATGAGAGTTGCTAGTAGCGCCAATCTCGTGTGTCGCGAGAGCCTGTTGTCTACTAATCTCATGTGTGCGCTGTCCAAAAACTTGAAGGTCCTGCAAGGGTTATTGCGGATAACCGCGCTACGATGCAAGCTTCGAACTATGGCGGCTCATCGCATGCTCCTGACCCACAAAACTGGTCCGAGCATAGCGCAAATTTCTTTGGGATCCTGAATTGTGACACGAAGCTAAAAACGGAGCCGCATATCGCTGAAACGGAATGAGCCGACTGAGCCGTCATGCAAGTCGTTGATTTTACTTCATTAAACTCGGCGTTCTTGCGCGAGCAGGGACTGCGAGTTTGAGGCGTGTGGGCACCACCCGGTGATGAAGGGAGGCTGCTTATAGACAGGCTACGCGCCTCTAGGATCACGGGAAGGGTGCTGGCTGATTTAGAACTCCGTGGTGGAGAAGGCATCGTCGGCGTCGCCGTGCCGGGCGCGAGGGGCGGGGCGGACGAGGCGGATGAAGGCGTCCAGCCCGTCTTGATCGAGGGCGCCGGCATCGCCGTCACGGAAGATGGTCCCCTTGGCGGGGTAGAAGTTGAGGTCGTCGACCTTGATTTGGTGGACCGTCTTGAGATCGAAGCGTACGCCGGCTTCACGAAGGCGGTGGAGAGCGTGTTGAACGCTTGGGCTGCATTTGGCGGGGTCGATTGCGATGCGGCGGGGCATAAAGGGCTCTTGAGGATTTGCCGGGTG
>NZ_VRVF01000129.1:0-6840 GCF_008040045.1 Methylobacterium sp. WL8
TCGCCACCGCGTTGAAGGTGCCGCGGTCGATGTCGAGGTCGGCCGCCGTGACGGTCTCCACCGTGCTCGGGATCTTGTAGAGCGGCTGCTCGCCGCCGCGCAGGCGCGGCGATCCGGCGGACGAGACCGGTGCCGCGCTCGGCGACACGACCGGGGTCGCGCCGAGCGGCGGGGCGGCCCGTGTGGAGCCCGAGCCGGAGCCGCCGACCGGCGTCGTCGACACGACGCTGATCTCCGACAGCGTCACCGAACTCTGTGCCCAAGCTGTTCCGGGTAACAGCGCAACCGATACGAGAAGGCTGTTTCGAAATGTCCCCATTATCATCCTCGACCCAATGCACGTCGTTTTTTAGTTGTGGCGGCTTCACGAGGCCAAACCTTGCGTCGAACTTATTCATTGCTCAAAAGCTTGGGGCAACACGCCTCGTCCGAGAAACACCAAAGTTTGTATGGACTGCGGCAAGTTTTAGCGTTCGAGTTGCGTATGAGCAACATAATCATGAGAGATCTGGAGGCTAATGGGTTGATCCGGCAATAATGCCCGGGATCTTTTGGCAATTGATTTACTTGCGAATGTCTGCGGGTGATCGTTCCGATCACCGCGGTGCTCACAGATCGGCATATGCTGCCCGCATCTAAAGGCCAAAATTTTGGAGGATTGATTGGATGACAAGGCGCCCTTTGATCCTCACGCTTTCCAAGCGCAACAGGCTACCAAGGACCATAACTGGAGACGGACTGATTTTGGTTGCAGGAGCAAATCCGATCAGTGTTAGGTATGAAATTCTTTTAACTAAAAAATCTGATAGAGTTCTTGCAAGAGGTAAAATTTGGTGTAAAAATGCCCAATTATTAAACCTATGGTTAGTGCCTTTATTGTGTCTTAAGCTGGAAAACAGCGAAAGGATAATGATTTCACTTACGGAAATTGGCAAGGAGTTTGCCAACATTACGGTGGTGGATTTAAAAGCTCGGAAGCCTGTCTTGGCCTATGTGGAGTGAAAGGGCGCGGCGATGCTTACGAGCGGCCTCAACACGGTACGTGCTGTGCAATCCGCGCTAGAGGCGGCTGGGGTTGAATTTATCAACCACGGCAGGGCGGGCATCCGGTTCCGCGAGCGGAAAGGGTCGTGAAGGGCAAGCTGCGTCCCAGCCTGCACTACCGTCTCGTGCTCTTAACGCGCGAGCGACGCTTCTACGCCGAAGGCTACCGAGACATCCTGCAGCTGCAGAAGCTGGGACTAGTCGAGCCGACGGGGATCGCCTCCGACAACGGCTCGCAGGAATGGCAGATCACCGACGCTGGCCGTATCGCCCTACAGGATCACGATAAGGACGGGACATAATCCTTGGTAGAAGAGCCATTCTGTTTCGCGAGCGGAAAGGATCGGCATCAGCGTCCCCCGACCATGTTGAGCAGCGCCACACCGGCCGCCGCCAGGACGTTGCCCCGCCCGCCCCACGCGAGCGCCACGAACGGGATTGCGACCTCTAGCAGCTCGGTCTCAGGCGCCTCGGCCTCGCGGTCCCCATCATCGCCGCGAAGCCACACCATCTGGCTCCCGTGATGGTTCAGTGCATTGGTGGGCTTCCCTAATACCAGATCCAAGATCGACAGGCTTATAACCGAGCCGTGGGCAACCCCGAGCCCGCGCCCTGTCCCATCCCATCGGGCGATGCCCTTCGTCTATCGTCGCAGAACGCATGCGAAAGGGGCCGGCTCCCATCCGAGCCGGCCCCCCTTCCGATCCGACGCCGTGCGGTTCAGAAATTGTAGCGCATACCGCCGCGCACTGCCTGGATCGTGTCCGTGGAGGCAAGCTCGGCATCGTAGGCGACGAAGCCGGCGAGCCCCGGGGCCAGCTCGGTGCTGAGCCCCAGCCCGACCAGGGCTCGGTCGCGATCGAGGCGCCGGCCGTTGACTAGGAACGGCACGGTCGGAGCGAGGGCGAAGGCGCTGCTGATCGTCCGGCTCACATCGGCGAAGTCGTGGACGTAGGCCGCCTTGATCCAGAGCGAGACCGCCCGGCCGCCGAGCACCGCTGTCGCGGTCTCCAACCGACCGCCGACGAGGGTGCGGGCCGAGAGGAAGTCGCGGGCCGCGATGTTCAGGTTGAACGGGCCGAGGCCAGTCTCCTGCACACGGTCCTGATCGAAGGTGTTCACCTGGAAGCCGACGAAGGGCGAGAACACCGCGGCTGGGGCGAAGGCGACGCGGTAGCCGAGTTCGCCGGCCGAGATGAACTGGTCGCCGCTCACGTTGCCTTGGGCACCGCCGGGCTGGAGCTGTGGCACGCCGATCGAACGGTTCACCCGGCCCTCGGTGCGGGCGTAGCCGAGCGCGAGGTTGCCGTAGACCGGGCCGTTCGCGAAGCCGCCGTAGACGCCGACCTGGGCGTTATCAGTATGAGCCCGCTCGCCGGTGCGGTTGAGCGAGACGTCGACCGAGCCATAGCCGGCGGCGATGCCGAGTACGGTGCCAACCTGCGGGTGGAAGTCGATGCCGGTGGCGAGGCCAGCGATCGTCTCGCTGCGGCCGGCGGCGTTGGCGGTGGAGTCGACGCTGCCGAACTGGCCGTAGCCGGTGGCCCAGAGCCCGTAGCCGCGGTTGGTCTCGATTACCCGCGGCTCCGGAACCGGGCCGCGGCTCGGCAGGTCGGCGGCGTAGACGGTGGGCGGCAGTGTGAAGCTCTGCGGCCCGGCCTCCGAGCTGGCGGCGTAGGCCCGCGACAGCAGCTGGCTGCCGAAGGCGCGGCCCGAGCGGAGCTGCGGGTCGGCGAGCGACGCGTAGGCCTGGCCGGCGACCCGGTCGAGGGTCGAGGCGATGCCGGCGTTGCTTTGATTGTCGATGACGAGGAGCGCGGCCGGGTTGTTGGCGAGCGCCGCGTCGAGGCCGCGGGCGGCGTTCGCCTGGTTGCTCGTCTGCGCCACGAGGCCGAAGCTCTGCTGCGCCAGGGTGATGTAGGCGTTGTTGCCATCCGTCGACGCCGTCGGGCGGATCAGGAAGGGCAAGCTGCCGCTATCGGTCACGGCGGAGAAGGTGCCGCTGACGCCGCCGGCGGCGGTGAGCACAGTGTAGCGGGTGTTGGGCAGGTAGGTGCCGGGCGCCGCGATCAGGCTCGCGGTGCCGTTGAGCGTAGCGGTGCCCGAGGCGACAAGGCGAGCGGCTTGGCCGTCCGCGGTGATCGCGCTCTGGAGCGTTCCACCGGCCTGTTGCACGTAGTTGGTCACCGAGAGCGCGCCGTAGGGGGTGGCCGCGTTGCCCGGGGCGACGAGGCCGGCATTCGTCAGGGTGCCGGCGATCCGGCCGGTACCACTAAGCGTGCCGGCTGAGCCGACGAGCGTGTTGGCGGCCAGCACCGAGTTCACGGTGAGCGATCCGCCGGCGACCGTCGCGCCGCCGGAGAAGCTCTGCGAGGTGCCGTTGGCCAGCGTCCAGGCGCCATCGGCCTCGCGCAGGGTCGTGAAGCCGACGACGTTGCTGGCCAGCGTCCCCGTGCCCGTCAGCGTCAGGGCGTTGACGCCGAGCCCGTTGGCGGTGATCGTGCCGCCGACCGTCGAGCCGGTGCCCAGCGTCACCGCGTTGCGGCTCGCGGCCACGTCGTTGAAGGTGATCGCCCCGCTGATGCGGCCGGTGTTGGTCAGCGTCTGGTTGCCCCTCCCGTAGAGGATGCTGCCGTTGATCGTGCCGGCGTTGACGGTGGTGCTGTTACGGCGGTTGGCGGTGGTCGCGTTCTGCGGGTCGGCGTCGGTGAAGCGCACGTCGCCGTTGATTGTGCCGGCGGCGGCGTTGTTGAGGAAGGCGTTGCCGGCGCCGTAGACGACGATGGCCTGCCCGCCGGTTGGGCCGGTGATCGTGCCGGCGTTGTTGATGGTGTAGCTCTGCGCCCGCCCCTGGATGGCGCGGACCCCCGTCCCGGTGCCGCTGATCGTGGCGCCGGCCCGGTTGTTGATCGTGAGCGCAGCCACGTCGTCGTCGGAGTCGATGGCCGCGACCGCCGCGGTGCCGGTGCCGTTGCGGGTCGCCGAGATGATGCCGGAGTTGGTGACCGTCATCGAGGCGATGTTCTCGCCGGCGTAGACGCCGCGCGAGATGCCGACGCCGTTCTCGGTCACCGCGATGGTGCCGTTGTTGACGACCGCGGCGTTGGCGAAGTCGGCGCCCGTCGAGTTCGCGAGCACGCCGTAGACGCGGGTGGCGGCGGTATTAGCGCGGCCCGCCGCGCCGGTGTCGGTGATTGTGCCGTTGTTGACGACCGTGGTGTTGGAGCCCGACAGGTTCACCCTCTTGTTGGTGAGCGTGTTGTTGACAGTGAGCTGCGCGCCCGAGCCCGTCACCTGGATCACGCCGGCGACGTTCTGGGTCGAGCCAGCGCCGAGGGTGAGATTACCGCCGGCCACCGTCAGGTTGCCCGACAGGGTCTGCACTGATCCGTTGCCCGTGGTCCAGGCGCCGGCGGTCTGCGTGAGGTTGGTGAAGCCGGCCACGGTGCCGGTCAGGGTGCCGGTCCCGGCAAGGTTGAGGTTGTTGGTGCCAAGCCCGCGCGCGATGATGTTGCCGCCGATGCTTGATCCCGTGCCGAGGTTGACCGTGTTGACGGTTCCAGCAACCGTGCCCGCGGTCGCTACGTCGAGAAAGCTAATGTTGCCGCTGATCCGGCCGGTGTTGTTGATGACCTGATTGCCGTTGCCGAAGGCGAGATTACCGTTGATCGTGCCGGCGTTGTTGACCGTGCCGGTGCGGCGCAGATTGACCACCGTGGCGGCCGTCTGAAGGTCCTGATCGAAATTGCGGACGTCGCCGTTGATTACGCCAGTGGCAGCGTTGGTAATCACCGTGTTGTAGGGGCGCACCGTGGTGGCGTCGCCGACATTTCCTGGGTTGAGCGCGAAGATGGCGATCGCTGCCTCGCCGGCTGTGGAGTTAGTGACCGTTCCGCTGTTGTTGATCTCGTATTGGGCGGCGCGGCCGCCAATCGCGCGGGTGTTGGTGCCGATGGCGGTGATGCGGCCGGCCGCGGCGTTGTTGATTACTAGGCGGTCAGTGTCGTCGTCTGAGTCGATGCCTGCGACCACGGCGGTGGTCGCCGTCGCGGTTGCCCCGCGGGCCGCCTGGATCAGGCCGCTGTTGTTGATCGTGAACAGGGTGGTGTTCTCACCGGAATAGATACCCCGGGCGATGCCGTTGCCGTTCTGGGTCACCGCAATCGTGCCAGCGTTGTTCACTGTCGTGCTGGTGTATTGAGCAGTGCTCGGCGCGCTCGAATAAGCGCCATAGACGCGCGTCGTAGCGTTACCAGCCGGCGCGGTCAGCGTGATCGTGCCGGTGTTGTTAAGTGTCGACAGGTCGCCGGCGAGGTTGACGCCGAAGTTGTCGCGGTTGACCGGCGCCGTGTTGCTGATCGTGCCGGCATTGTTTACCGCGCTGGAGCCGTTGACACGGACGTTGGTGAAGCCCGGGTTGGCGCTAGCGCTGGTCGCCTGCGATCCGACAGCAGTCCCGGCGGCGATATTCACGGTCAGCCCGGTCACGGCGGCGGGGGCGACGAAGCCGTTCGGCTGGCTGCCTGTGCAGGTAACCGTCTGGCCGTTGGCGGGGACGGCCGGCTGACAATCCGCGTACGCATCGGCGACGAGGACTGCCCAGACCGGAACGGTCAGCAGCAAGCTCCGGCGCAAAGATGTGCCTGTAGACGTCATCGAACCCCCCAATCTACAACAGAATTATTTAAACGCCGTCTTATTTTTAAGGACGGTCAACTAAGCTTAATACGGAGTGGTGCGGTTGAGTCAACCTAAGCACTAGTTCATTTATGAACCCGGTTTATACATTTTATCTAGTGATGCAAATAAGATACTGCAGGCAGGTACGTTTCTAAGAATATCGAGTATAGCCTGGTTTTTAAGAAATTTTGTTAGGATGGATGAGAAATTACAACCGGGATAATATGGCAATTGCTCGTTCCACGTAGAAGCCGCCTTGGAAAGATGTTCAGTCGGTCCGGCGTTCTTTGAAGTGCGCCAGGCGTGAAGGAATGCCAATAAGAAAAGAAGCTTACCGGTATCCGCCCTTGTTCAGTAGGGAGGGGAGACACGGTTGCTATCTTGGTCTTCCACCCACTTCGCCACCATGTCGAGCAGCGCCGCACCGGCCGCCGCCACGACGTTACCGGAGCCCCGCCAGGCAGCGCCGATACCGGCAGCACGGTCTCTGGCGCCTCGGCTTCCCGGTCCCCGTCGTTCCCGCGCAGCCACACGACCTGACTGGCTTGATGGTTCGGGATTGGCGCTCGGGCGACGGTTCAAGAGGTTGCGCATGTCAGCCTCCCCTCAGACGATCGGCAGGAAGCCGTAGGCGAACACGCCCCCGGCGATGATGGTGACGGCGGCCAGCAGCTCGGCGCCGGCATCCATGAAGCGGCGGGCGCGGACGTGCGCGGTGAGATCCGCCGGCAGGCGGAGGCGGTCCCGCGCGCCGCGTTGCCGGCCGTGGCGTCCGCGCTGTGGAAGGCGTTCGGAGAGGGGCACCTGTCCGAGGCCGAGGCCGAGACGCTGACCTTGTCGTCGCTGATCATCGAGGAGCGGATAGACCGAGATCCAACCTTAGCCACCCCGCCCAATTGGCCTCAGCGAAATGTCGGATAGACGACCGTTTTCCGGGCACACGTAAGCGACTGGTTTCGACCCCATAGCGGACGGCTGGAAGGTCTGCTTGTTGATTTCCGCTGAGAGTTGACCCGGCGTTTTCGTTGAGAAGTGACCCAGGTTCAGGGGTTGATGTTTATCATTGGGTGGGTCTGGTCAACTCACGGTGCGGCTCCTTTTCGGCTTTCCGGCTGC
>NZ_VRVF01000012.1:0-91760 GCF_008040045.1 Methylobacterium sp. WL8
GAACATGATCCTAATCAGCCCCGAACTCCAGCGGGGGACTCAAATGGTGGAAGGTGGGTTGGACGTGATGACAGTCGATCTATCACGGTCGATCAGAAGCCGATCTTTAATAGCCGATATGCTTCGCCGGCAAAAAACCCTGAGAAGTACTGCGATGATCAATATAAAAGAGAAGTTTTCAATGTAAAATGGTAGGGCTAAGAGGTTGTTACGCACAGGCGATGGTGGGGCTAGTGGCTTGCGAGCAAGGAAAAACAATTCCGCCCCTAAATTATTGAGGCTATGATGTTGATAGCAACCAGACTGATTACGCTTATTCAGAATTCGGACAAAATTCAAGTCGAGGTCCGTTTATTTGCACCTACAAAAGAAGAGGCTGATTGGATTTGTCGGTACGAAATCGACTGGCCCTCTGCTCGAAGGTCTAGTTTTGCTGCAGGATTAGATTCAATGCAAGCTATTTATCTAGCGCAGCAGAAAATTGGAATCGATATATATATGAGTAATCATCACGCTAAAGGTAGTATTTATTGGCAAAAACCCAACTCCGGGTATGGTTTTCCCGTTCCAAAAAATGGCCGCGTTTTTCTTGTCGGAGAAGATAAACTATTCGATGGATAAAGTACAAATTTGCGGGGGCGCCCGGTCAATGCGCCTCCTCCCAGTTCCCCGCCGCCCGCGCCTCCACCACGAGCGGCACGTGCAGCGTCAACGCAGGCGCGGGCGCCTCTTCCATGATCCGCTTGATCACCGGGATCGCGCGGTCCACCTCGTCCGCGTTCGTCTCGAACACCAGTTCGTCGTGCACCTGCAGCAGCATGCGCACGTTCAGGTGCTCGGCGACGAGCGCCGCCTCCATCCGGGTCATCGCCCGGCGGATGATGTCGGCGGCGGTGCCCTGGATCGGGGCGTTGATCGCCTGGCGCTCGACGCTGGCGCGCTCGGACGGGTTGTTGGAGCGGATCTGCGGGTAGTGGCAGACGCGGCCGAACAGCGTCGTCACGTAGCCCTTGTCGCGGCAGATCTTCTTCGTGGTGTCGATGTAGTCGCGGATGCCGGGGAAGCGCTCGAAATACTGCTTGATGAACAGGCTCGCCTCCTCGCGCCCGATGCCGAGGCGGTCGGCCAGCCCGAAGGCCGAGATGCCGTAGATGATGCCGAAGTTGATGGTCTTGGCCCGGCGCCGCAGGTCCGGCGTCATGTCCGAGAGCGGCACGCCGAACATCGCGCTGGCGGTCGCCGCGTGGATGTCGATGCCGTCGGCGAAGGCTTGGCGCAGCTGCGGGATGTCGGCCATGTGGGCGAGCAGGCGCAGCTCGATCTGGCTGTAGTCGGCCGAGATCAGGCGGTTGCCCGGGTCGGCGACGAAGGCGCGGCGGATGCGGCGGCCCTCCTCGGTGCGGATCGGGATGTTCTGCAGGTTCGGGTCCGACGAGGACAGCCGGCCGGTGGTGGTGGCGGCCAGCGAGAACGAGGTGTGCACCCGGTTGGTGTTGCGGTCGGCGTGCTCCTGCAGCGAGTCGGTGTAGGTCGACTTCAGCTTGGCGAGCTGGCGCCAGTTGAGGATCTTCTTCGGAAGGTCGTGCCCCGCTTGGGCCAACTCCTCCAGCAGCGTCGCCGGCGTCGCCCACTGGCCGGACGGCGTCTTCTTGGCGCCGGGCAGGCCCATCTTGCCGAACAGGATGTCGCCGATCTGCTTCGGCGACGAGACCTGGAAGCGCTCGCCGGCATCCTCCTGGATCTCCTCCTCCAGCCGCGCCAGGATCTGCGAGAAGTCGCCCGACAGCCGCGAGAGCATGTTGCGGTCGACGCGGATGCCGTGCTGCTCCATCCGGGCGATCACCGCGATCAGCGGCCGCTCCAGGGTCTCGTAGACGGAGAGCCGCCGCTCGGCGACGAGGCGCGGCTTCATCATCCGCCACAGGCGCAGCGTCACGTCGGCGTCCTCGGCCGCGTAGGCGGTGGCGCGGTCGAGCGGCACACGGTCGAAGGTGACCTTGGCCTTGCCGGTGCCCGCCACGTCCGAGAAGGTGATCGGCTGGTGGCCGAGATGGCGCTTGGCGAGCTCGTCCATGCCGTGCCCGCCCTTGCCGGCATCGAGCACGTAGGAGATCAGCATGGTGTCGTCGCACGGGGCCACGGTGATGCCGTAGCGCTGGAACACGAGCCAATCGTATTTCAGGTTCTGCGCCACCTTGAGGACGCTCGCGGCCTCGAGCAGCGGCTTCAGCCGGTCGAGCGCGGCCCCGCGGTCGACCTGCGACGGCAGCGGCTCGACGAGGTCGGAGGCCTTCGCCCCGCCGCCGAACAGGTCGTCTGCGTTCGGCGCGGCTTCGACGGCGCGGACGTGGGCGAGCGGGATGTAGGCGGCCCGCCCCGGCGCGACGCAGAGCGAGACGCCGACGAGGTTGGCGTGGTGCGCATCGAGCGAGTCGGTCTCCGTGTCGACCGCGATCACCCCGGCCTCGTGCGCTTCCGCGATCCAGGCATCGAGGTGTTCGAGCGTGAGGATCGTCTCGTAGGCGCTGGTGTCGAACGGCTTGCTCGCCTCCGCCGCGCGCGCCGCGACGAGGGTCGAGGGCGACGGATCGGACGGGCCGCGGGCCTTCGGCGCCGCATCCGGCAGGCCGAATTCCGCGAAGGGATCGACCTCGGCGCCACCCTCTGCGCCCGTCGCGGCGTCGGCGAAGGGTGCGTCGTCGGCCTGGACATGGCCTGGGAGCAGGCGCGGGTCGGGCTTCACCGCCTCCGGGTCGACGTGCAGCATCGCGGCGATGCGCCGGGTCAGCGTGTTGAACTCCATCGCCTTCAGGAAGCCGACGAGCCGTTCCGGGTCGGGCTTGGGCAGGCGCAGGTCGTCGAGCGCCACCGGCACGTCCACGTCCTCGACCAGCGCCACGAGCCGGCGCGAGAGCCGTGCCTGCTCGATGCCGGCCAGCAGCGTCTCCCGGCGCTTGGGCTGCTTGATCTCGCCCGCCCGCTCCAGCAGCTGCTCCAGGCTGCCGTATTCCTTGATCAGGGCGGCTGCGGTCTTCAGGCCGATGCCGGGGACGCCCGGCACGTTGTCGGAGGTGTCGCCGATCAGCGCCAGCGCGTCGCCGATCTGGTTCGGCTGCAGGCCTTCCCACTTGGCGACGATCGCCGCCTCGTCGAGGTTGCGCTCCGGGCGGTGGCCGGGCTTGCCCTTCGAGCCGGATTCGAAGTCGTAGAACCGCACCAGCGGCCCGACGAGCTGCATCAGGTCCTTGTCGGACGAGACGATGATGACGCCCGCGCCCCGCGCCTCGGCCTGCCGGGCGTAGGTGGCGATCAGGTCGTCGGCCTCGTAGCGCTCCATCTCGATCGCGTGCAGGCCGAAGGCGCGCACCGCGTCGCGCATCAGCGGCATCTGCCGCTTCAGGTCGTCCGGCGCATCGGGGCGGTGGCCCTTGTAGTCGGGGAAGAGCTCCTTGCGGAACGAGCCCTCCGACTTGTCGAAGACGATGCCGAGATGCGTCGGGCAGATGCCGGCGGCGCCCTCCTGCACGAACTGCGCGATCTTGGTGCAGAACAGCCGCACGGCGCCGGTCGGCAGCCCGTCGGACGGCCGGAAGTTGAACTTTTCCGGCTGGTTGATCGCCTGGAAGTAGGCCCGGAAGATGAACGACGACCCGTCCACCAGGATCACCTGATCGCCGGGGCCGACAGGTGATGATGTTGGACTGTCGGCGGTCATGGCGCGCGGGTGTCTCGAAGAATGGGAGGGAGATGGATTAGGCCGGCGAAGACCGATCGGCCTCGAGTTCGGCGCGGCAGACCACGGCAATCTCCGTCAGCGGCTGGTGGACGGTCTTCCACACGATGTCCAGCGCGACGCGGTGATAGGCGTGGCGGTAAAAGTTGCCCGTATCTGCGATGTTCTGCCAGGGAATGTGCGGATGCCGGGCCTTGAATGCGGCGCCTCGGCGCCGGCTCGCCTCGGAGACGATCTCGATGCAACGGATCACTGCGTAGCTCGTCCGCAGGTCGGTGGCGAAGGCTTCGAAGGACATGCCGTCGATGAAGTTGCGGGCGGCCTGAGCGTCGTCGAGGATGTCGACGCAGGCGTCGGATTCGCGCTCAGAAAGCACGGATGGCATCGCGTTCGGCTCGCGAGAGGATGTGAGGCTTCAACGTTTCGCGAGTGACGACATCGACGGAGACTGAAAACAAGCTCCCGATTGCCCGGCAAATTCCGACATCGTTGAAGGCGTCGCGCACCGCCTCAGCTTCGATCTCGATCAGCACGTCGAGATCGCTGTCCGCATGACCTTCACCTCGGGCGATGGAGCCGAACAGGGCGGCATGGCGGACGCCGAGGCGCTGTAGGGCGTTCTCGTTCGCCCGAAGGATACCGATGGCGGTGTCGCGATCCATGGGACGTATCTATCCCTGAATCGCGGCGAATTAAACAATCCTCAGGTCGCAACCCCGACCGTATCCGCCATCTTCGCCCGCCGCGTGCCGAGCGGCTGCGGTGCGCCGACCGTGGTGTCGTGCGCGGTCTGGTGCTCCATCTCGGCGTTC
Organism: Methylobacterium sp. WL8; assembly: GCF_008040045.1. Classification (NCBI taxonomy): domain Bacteria; kingdom Pseudomonadati; phylum Pseudomonadota; class Alphaproteobacteria; order Hyphomicrobiales; family Methylobacteriaceae; genus Methylobacterium; species Methylobacterium sp. WL8. The sequence continues at coordinate 4,546 of NZ_VRVF01000012.1, forward strand.
ACCTCCGCGCCGAGCAGGACGATCACGGTCGAGATCCAGATCCAGGTCATGAAACCGATCACGGCGCCGAGCGAACCGTAGGTGTCGTTGTACTTGCCGAAGTTCGCCACGTACCACGAGAAGCCGAGCGAGCCGGCGAGCCACGCGAATGCGGCGAGCGCGCTGCCCCAGGTCACCCAGCGCCAGCGCGGCGCATCCCGACATGGCCCGTAGCGGTAGAGCAGGGCGAGGCCCCCGAGCACGGCGACGAACAGCGCCGGCCAGCGTAGGAGGGCGAGGTACCACGCGTCGCCCGAGAGCCCGACGGTGTTGAACACCACCGGCAGCACCACGATCGCGCCGAGGGCGAGGATGATGAACAGCAGCGCGCCTCCGGTGAAGGCGAGCGAGCGCAGGTTGAGCCAGACGAAGTTCCGCGTCTCGCGCTCCTCGTAGACGATGTTGAGCGCGTCGAAGATCGCCTTCATGCCGCCGTTGGCGCTCCAGACCGAGAGCAGGATGCCGGTGAAGAAGGTGATCCCGAGGGTGGTGTCACCCTTGGCCGCGATCCGCTTCACCTGCTCGCCGACGATGTCGATGGCGCCCGAGGGCATCACCCCCTGGAGGCTGGCGAGGTGGTCGTTGATCGTGGCGACGTCGGCGAACAGGCCGTAGCAGGACACCAAAGCCGCCACCGCCGGGAAGATCGCCAGCAGCACGTAGAAGGTGACGCCGGCCGCGACCGAGACCAGGCGGTTCTCCTTGAGGTCGCGGAACACCCGCAGCCCCACATCCTTCCAGCCGCTGCCCGGGATCTCGGACGGGCTGCGCGCCTGGCGGCCGCGATCCGCCTCGGTGCGCGCCACCGCCTTGGCCTCGCCGCCGGCATGCGACGGGGCCTCTGCACGCGGCCCGTCCGAACCGGTCTCGGACCGCGCGTCCAGCCGGTCTCCGCCGCGCCGCCGGGGCAGGACGGCGATGCCGACGAGGGTCGCGGCGAGCGCCAGCGTCCAAATCGCGGACTGGCGGTCGTCCTGCGTTCCCGCGCCGAAGTCTCGATCCGTCATCCAACATCCCGTCGCGGTGGCCGTCCAGGGGACGGCGCGTCGCGACGACAACCGGAGGTCGTGAGGAGTGTTTCCCCCGGGGACGGACGAATTCTCAAGGACGCGGGTTTTATTTCACCTGAACACTGTCCACGACCTCACGAAATTTGGCGAGCGTGCCCTCGCGCTGGTCCTGGCGCACCACGCCGAGCGCGCGCAGGTATCCGTCCGGCGCGAAGCGGATCGTCTGGGAGACGACGACCGGCGTATTGGTCGGCAGGTCGGTCGCCCGCGCCACGATCTCGTGCCAGTCGACGCCGTTCGAGCGGTAGCTCTGCGAGCGCTCGATCACGAAGTCCTTCATGGTCTGGTTCGAATACAGGGCCGCCTTGGCGAAGCCGTCGCGCTGCTCGGCCGTCGGCGGCTGCTGCACCGCCTGGGCGAGCACCAGGATCGGCTGCTCCAGGTTGGTCATCTGGTCCTTCGGCCCTTGAGTCATCAGCACCGAGTTGCCGGCCAGCACGCGCAAGGGGCGGAAACCCGCCGGGTCGCCGACGCGGAAGGGCAGGGCGTCGACCTGCTGCTCCAGCGTCAGGGCCGGGCGGATCGTCACGCCGGTGACGAGGCTGCGCATGGTCTTCTCGGTCTCGGCGTCGGGAACCGCCTGGCCGATGATCAGGCCGGTGACGGTCGCATCGCCCACCAAAAGCAGCCACTTGCGGATCGTCGGCGTGCTGCCGCCCGGCTCGCCCGGCTGCGAGCCGGTGAACAGCATGCCCTCGGCCTCGCCGATCTTCACCGGCTCGCGCGTCTCGACGGAGAAGCCCTGACTCTTCAGGTTCGCGTCGGTGAAGGTCTGCACGAGGTCGGCGAAGGCGGTGGCCGGCAGCTCGACCACCGAGAGCGTCGCCCCGCCTTCCTTGCGCTCGAAGCCGGCGAAGCGGCGCGAGGGCGACATGTCCGAGGGCGGCTCGAAGCCGAAGCGCGAGCCCGCCGGGTAGACCGGCTCGGCGGCCGAGGCCGGCCCCGCTTCGAAGCCGAGCACCAGGGCGAGCAGCGCGAGGGTGGACAGACGGTGGCGCAGACGCATCGAACCAGGATCTCCACGATCCGGGACGGTGCCGGACCGGCTGCGATGGGTCGGCCCGCGGCCGGGCTCTGTCAAGCGGACGCGTTTACACGACTTGCCGAGCGGCCGACGGAGGTCAGAACGCTCACAGGGCCGAGCCCGTCACGCGCCGCAGGGTCAGGTTGCAGCGGCCGCCCGGCGGCAGGAAGGCGGGCAGCGGGTCCTCCGCCTCCGACAGCAGGTCGCCGCCCGCGATGATCCGGTCGACGCCATGGTGGATCAGGCGGGAGGCGCCGCCGATCACCAGGGCGTCACCGGCCGTCAGGCGGATCGATCGCGTCGGGTCGGATCGCCGCAGGCCGCCGTAGCGGAACACCGCCGCGGCGCCGAGCGACAGCGAGACCACGGGCGCCGACAGGTCGGCCTCGTCGCGATCCTGGTGCAGGCCCATGCGGGTGCCGGGCGCGTAGAGGTTGATCAGGCAGGCTTCCGGTGCCGGAAAGCCCGCCGCGAGCGCATCCCAGGCCGCGCGCACTGTCGCGGGCATCGCCGGCCAGGGCGCGCCGGTCTCCGGGTGGTCCGGCTGGTAGCGGTAGCCGGCGATGTCCGAGACCCAGCCGAGCGGGCCGGCGTTCGACATCCGCACCGAGAACGGCTTTCCCGTCTTCGGCATCCGCGGCGTGAACGGCGGCGCCAAGGCCAGCACGGCCGCGATCTCGTCGGCGAGCCGCCGCCGGCCGGCCCGATCGAGCCAGCCGGGATGGTGGATCAGGCCCGGGGCGAGTTCGACCGCCATGGCGCGCGCGTCACGCGTCGTCGATGTCGCGCTCCAGCACCGCCTTCGAGGCGACGGTGGTGTCGGCCTTGAGGCGGTAGACCAGCGGCACGCCGGTGGCGATCTCCAGGCCGGCGATCGTCGTGGTGTTCAGGCGGTCGAGCACCATCACGAGGGCGCGCAGCGAGTTGCCATGGGCTGCGACGAGCACCCGGTCGCCGGCCATCACGCGGGGCAGGATCGTCTCGATGTAGTAGGGCAGCACGCGCGCCGCGGTGTCCTTCAGGCTTTCGCCGCCGGGCGGCGGGATGTCGTAGGAGCGGCGCCACTGGTGAACCTGCTCGGCGCCCCAACGCGCCTTGGCGTCTTCCTTGTTGAGGCCCGAGAGGTCGCCGTAGTCGCGCTCGTTCAGGGCCTCCGAGCGGATCGTCTCGATGTCGGAAAGCCCCATCTCGCCGAGCATCAGCTTGCAGGTGCGCTGCGCCCGCCCGAGGTTCGAGGTGAACGCCACGTCGAAGCCGTAGCCCTCGCTCTTCAGCCAGCGCCCGGCCTTGTGCGCCTCGTCGACGCCGCGCTCGGTCAGGTCCGGGTTGCGCCAGCCGGTGAAGAGGTTCTTGAGGTTCCACTCGCTCTGGCCGTGGCGAGCGAGGACGAGCAGGCGGTCCATCGGTGTCCGGTCTTTCTGGAAGCGCCCGGTCGGGCTTGTCGGTGCGGCTCCTACCAGAGGCGGGCCGAGGCCCCAAGCGCAGGCCGGAGACCCGCCCCCAACTGTCCGCCAGCCTGAGGCTTACAGGCCGAGCACGTCTGTCATGCTGTACAGGCCCGGCGGCTTCGGATGCGCCCAAAGCGCCGCCTTCACCGCGCCGGCGGCGAACAGGCTGCGGTCCTCGGCGTGGTGCGAGAGGGTGATGCGTTCGCCGGCGCCGGCGAAGATCACCGAATGGTCGCCGACGACGCTGCCGCCGCGGAGCGTCGCGAAGCCGATGTCGCCGGGTTTCCGCGCGCCGGTATGGCCGTCGCGGGTCGAGACGCGCACGTCGGCGAGGTCGACGCCACGCCCGGCCGCGGCGGCCTCCCCGAGCAGCAGCGCGGTGCCCGAGGGCGCGTCCACCTTCATGCGGTGGTGCATCTCGGCGATCTCGATGTCGAACTCGGGCCCCAGCGCCGCGGCGACCCGCTTCACCAGCGCGGCGAGCAGGTTGACCCCGAGGGACATGTTGCCGGAGCGCACGATGCGGGCGTGGTAGGCGGCGGCGCGTAGCTTGGCGAGGTCGTCCTCCGACAGGCCGGTCGTGCCGACGACGTGGACGATGCGGGCCTGCGCCGCGAGCTCGGAGAACATTACGGTCGCCGCCGGCACGGTGAAGTCGAGCACGCCGTCGCTGGCGGCGAAGGCGGTCAGCGGGTCGTCGGTGACGGGCACGCCGAGCGGGTGGAGGCCGGCCAGCGTCCCGGCATCGTGGCCGATCGCGTCCGACCCTTCGCGCTCGATCGCGGCCGAGAGCGTGCAGCCCTCCGCTTCCGCCACCGCGCGGATCAGCATCTTGCCCATGCGCCCGTCGGCGCCCACCACCACCAGCCGCATCGTCTTCGCCGTCCTTCGATCCGTCGAGCACGGGGGTATAGGGTCGTCGTCGGCCTGCCAACCCGGCCGCGCCTGTGCGCTGGAACACCATTCGGCTGCAGCGCTTACGGAATTCGTCGCACGATTCCGCTAGGCCGATGCGACACCCGCGTCCGACGCCGAATCCAGGAGACGACCGCCCCGTGCCGCATGCGACCGAGCTGATCGCCATCATCGCCCTGGGCCTCGTGATCGCCTTCGTCTTCGGCATGCTGGCGCAGAGGCTGCGGCTGCCGCCGCTGGTCGGCTACCTCGTGGCCGGCATCGCCATCGGCCCGTTCACGCCGGGCTTCGTCGGAGACCAGAAGCTCGCGGGCCAACTCGCCGAGATCGGCGTGATCCTGCTGATGTTCGGCGTCGGCCTGCACTTCTCGATCAAGGACCTGATGGCGGTGCGCACCATCGCGCTGCCGGGCGCCGTGGTGCAGATCGTGGTCGCGACCGCCATGGGCGGCGGCCTGGCGCTCGCCTGGGGCTGGGGCCTCGGGGCCGGGCTCGTGTTCGGCCTCGCCCTGTCGGTGGCGAGCACGGTGGTGCTGCTGCGGGCGCTGGAGGAGCGCAACCTCCTCGACAGCGACAAGGGCCGCATCGCGGTGGGCTGGCTCATCGTCGAGGACCTCGCGATGGTCCTCGCGCTGGTGCTGCTGCCGGCGCTGGCGCCCTCGCTCGGCGGCAGCGCCGCCGGCGGCGACCACGCCACCGGCAACTCGCTGGCGCATTGGCTCTCCGGCCATCTCGGCGACAGCATCTGGCTCACCCTCGGGTTGACGCTGGCCAAGGTCGGCCTGTTCACCACCCTGATGCTGGTGGCCGGCCGCCGCGCGGTGCCGTGGCTCCTCGACCAGGCGGCGCGCACCGGCTCGCGCGAGCTGTTCACGCTGGCCGTCCTCGCGCTGGCGCTCGGCATCGCCTTCGGCTCGGCGGAGCTGTTCGGGGTGTCCTTCGCGCTGGGCGCCTTCTTCGCCGGCATGGTGCTCGCCGAATCCGACCTCAGCCATCAGGCGGCGGCCGATTCCCTGCCGCTGCAGGACGCCTTCGCGGTGCTGTTCTTCGTCTCGGTCGGCATGCTGTTCGACCCCGGCATCCTCGTGCGCGAGCCGCTCTCGGTGCTGGCCGTGCTCGGGGTGATCCTGCTCGGCAAGTCGATCGCCGCGGTGGCGATCGTGTTGGCGTTCAAGCATCCGGTCGGCACGGCGCTCACCATCGCCGCGAGCCTGGCGCAGATCGGCGAGTTCTCCTTCATCCTCGTCGGCCTCGGCCTCTCGCTGAAGCTGTTGCCGGAGGAGGGGCGCGACCTCATCCTCGGCGGCGCGCTGCTCTCGATCACCCTGAACCCGCTGTTCTTCGCGGCTGCAGCCCGGGTCGAGCGCTACCTCGCCGACCGGCCCGACCTCGCCCGCCGCTTCGAGCGGCGCGGCGCCGACGCCATCGCGGTCTCGGAGCCGGCCAAGGCCCATCGCGGCCACGCGATCGTCGTCGGCTACGGCCGGGTCGGCAGCGGGATCGGCAAGGCGCTCGACGCCTGGGACCTGCCCTTCGTGGTGGTGGACCGCGACCGCCGCCGGGTGCTCGACCTGCGCGCGTCGGGCCTCGAAGTGGTGTTCGGCGACGCGCTCGCGCCGGGCATCCTGGCCGCGGCCGACATCGCCCAGGCGCGCCTCCTCGTGATCGCGACGCCGGATTCGCACAACGCCCGGCGCCTGGTCGAGATCGCCCGCGAGGCCAACCCGCGCATCGACACCCTGATCCGCACCCACAGCGACGCCGAGCGCCGCCGGATGGAGGAGGAGAAGGTCGGGCTGGTGCTGATGGCCGAGCGCGAGCTCGCCTTCGGCATGACCTTTTACGCGCTCCGCAGCCTCGGCCTCACGGAAGGCGAGGCCCGCCTCTACGTCGACGCCAGCCGCGCCGACAGCCGCGCGGAGGCCCCGACTGAGGCCGAGATCGAGCAGGCACCGGAACTGAGGCCGCACAAGGAGGAGCCGGCGGCGGGGTGAGGCGGTGCCCGTCCGATCACTCGGTCGGATGGGAGGCGGGTATTCCGTTCCCGGGCCGACCGTCAGCGCTGGATGGGTTTGCGGCTGTTGGTTCCGAGCACCTTCCCGATGGTGCACTCGTCAACACCGCAGCGGGATCGCGAACCGTTCCTTCTTTGCGCTGAGCGCCCCGGTTCGGAGGTAGAAACGGATGGCTTCCCTGTTCCAGACCGGCGTCTGCCATTCGAGACGATCGACGCCCTCGATCTGCGCGAGCTTCGCCACCGCGTCGAAAAGTTGCCTGCCGATGCCCCGCCCGCGCGCACTCGCCGCGACGAACAAGCAGTCGAGATGGCCGTAGGTGCGCCCTCGCCAGAGCGAAAAGTCGAACGTGACCGCCGCGTAACCGACCAGCGCGTTGCCCATATCCGCTACGAGCAGGTGGGTCGGCAGGCTGTCCGTCGACAGGATCGCTTTCAGGTCGTCGAGCGACAAGGATGCCGTCCCGCGCTCGAATGCGGCATGCGCCCGAACCATTTCGAGGATGGATGTTGCGTCGGACGCAGCCGCTTTCCGAAAGTGAGCGCTCACGCCGTGGCCTCAGACCGCGCCAAGTCGAAGCCCTCGTCGAGCCAGCCGGTGATGCCGCCCGCCATGATCTTGACCGGGCGCCCGAGTTCCGCGAGCCGCAACGCTCCCCTGGCGGCGCCGTTACAGTGCGGACCGGCGCAGTAAGTCACGAACACCGTGCCCTCGGGCCAACGTTCGAGCTTGGAGCGCACGATTTTGCCGTGCGGGAGGTTGATCGCGCCGGGAACGTGACCGGCAGCGAACAGGGCGGGACTGCGCACGTCGAGCAGCACGAAATCCGCCCCGCGCGCCAGGGCGTCATGCACGTCCCAACAGTCGGTCTCAAACGCGAACTCGGCGGCGAAGCGCTCGCGGGCGAGGTGGCTCGGGGCAGGTGAAACGGCGTTGACTGCGGTGGGCATGGTGATCCTTCTTGATGGACGGCACCATGTCGGGCTCGCAAAGCTCGGTTTGCAATTGGCCGAAACGACAGGCATCGTGAAGATCGTGCCAAACACGACCGGACCCCTCGCCGTCGCGCTTCTCTACGATGGCCTGTGTACCTTCGAGTTCGGGATCGTGGCCGAGGTGTTCGGCCTGCCCCGGCCGGAGATGGGCGAGGCGTGGTATCGATTTGCCAGTTGCGCAGTGGAGGGTGGGCCGTTGCGGGCGCACGGGGGCTTCACCCTGACGCCGGACCACGGCATCGAGCTGATCGACTGCGCGGATATCATCGTAGTCCCCGGCTGGAAGGGGAGCGACGAAGCGGTCCCCGAGGATCTCTGCCACCGCCTTCGTGAAGCACATGAGCGCGGAGCGCGGCTGGTTTCCATCTGCTCGGGTGCGTTCGTGCTCGCAGCGACCGGGCTACTCGATGGCGGGACGGCGACGACGCACTGGCGCTACGCCAAGGCGCTGCGCGATGCCCATCCCAAGGTCGCGGTTGACCGCTCCTCCCTGTATCGATCCTACGGGCGGGTCTTCACTTCGGCCGGGAGTGCGGCAGGGCTCGACCTCCTGATCGAGATCGTGCGTCAGGATTACGGGCCAGAAGCTGCGAACTCCGTCGCACGGCGCCTCGTGATGCCCGCCCACCGTACCGGCGGTCAGGCGCAGTTCCTGGAGCGGCCAGTGCCGGTGCGCCGGCACAACGAGGTGGCGCCCCTGATCGACCGAATGAGGGCCGAACTCGGTGCGCCGTGGCCGCTGACCCGCATGGCCGAGGCGTGCCGCATGAGCCTGCGCACGTTCATGAGGCGCTTCAACGAGGCGACGGGGGCACCGCCGGGCGAGTGGCTCGCGGCCGAACGGATCGAGGAGGCCAAGCGCCTGCTCGCCGCAGGCCGTCTGAGCGTCGACGAGATCGCGGTCTTCGTCGGCCTGGGCGGGGCCGACACGCTACGGCACCATTTCCGCAAACGCATCGGCATCAGCCCCGGCGAGTTCCGGACACGTTTCAGCCGTCCGGAGTCGGCACGAGGTGACGTGTCTGTCCCTTCGGCCTGCGAACATCCTGCGTTGTGTTCACAGTGATCGACTTCGGTGGGATGCCGACCCGGCGTAGGCGGACGAAATCTTGTCCGTCGGCGTTCACCCTGCCAGCTCGCGCCCCAGCTCGGCCACCCGCCGAAGGTCGCCGACGAAGGTCGCGTAGGCTTCTTCCTTCGCTTCGTCGGGCAGGCGCAGCAGGTAGGAGGGGTGGACGGTGATGAAGCCCTGGAAGCGGTCGTCGAGACGCTCGAAGCGGAACGGCCCGCGCGCGCGGGTGATCGGGATTGACTTGCCGGTGAGCGCCAGCACCGCGGTCGCGCCGAGCGCCACCACGAGCTTCGGGGCGACGAAGTCGAGCTCGCGGTCGAGCCACCAGCGGTAGCGGCTGACCTCGCCCGCCGTCGGCTTCTGGTGGATGCGGCGCTTGCCGCGCTCTTCGAACTTGAAGTGCTTGACCGCGTTCGTGAGGTAGCTCGCTTCGCGGTCGATCCCGGCCTCGGCCATCGCCCGCGACAGCAACTGGCCCGCCGGCCCGACGAAGGGGCGGCCTTGCCGGTCCTCCTGGTCGCCCGGCTGCTCGCCGACGAAGGCGATGGTCGAGCCGACCCGGCCCTCGCCGAGTACCGCCTGCGTCGCGCCCGGCACCAGGGGCTCGGAGCGCTTGATGATGGCGTTCAGCGCGTCGAGGGTTTTGGGCGCCTGGTCGGACATCGCCGCCACGGCCTTGGCCGGATCGCGCTTGATCGTCATCTGCGGGGCCCTTTCGATCATCTGGGTGGTCCGGGACGCGGCCGCCCGGACGAGGCCGGGGATGGCGGCGGTCTCGGGCATGTTGTGCCAGTATTTCTTCGGCATCTCCGCCCGCATCGCCTTCAGGTTGGTGCGGGCCGGATTGAACGTGCTCTCGTAGTAGTCGCGCCATCCGGCCTCGAAGCCGTCGCCCTCGGGCAGCTGGGCCTTGTCGCCGGGCGGACCGAAGGCGAGCGTCGCGCGGTCCCAGTGCGCCGAGCCGTCCGGCGTCAGGATGGTCCAGTCCATCGAGCGGAAGCGGTCGACGAAGAACGGCGCAGCCGCCTCCAGGATGTGGTTGTCGGGCTCGAACCAGGCGACGAACCGTTCGCCGGCTGCGGTCTCGATCCGGCGGAAGCGGAGGAACGCGTGCATCTTGTGCAGGTCGCGGGCGATCGCCTTGCGCATGCCGCCGAGGCGGTGGACCAGCGGATCGCTCGCCACCTCGGTCAGGTGGCGCTCGCCGTGGCGGACGCGCCAGACGAGGGTGTGGAGCAGGGCGTAGCGCTCGCGGTCGCGGTGGGGCACCACCATAGGGATCAGCCCGGCCACCGGCTTCGGCAGCGCCACCGGCGGCGCGTCGGGCTCCGCGCCGGGCGACGACCCGAACAGGCCGGGCGCGTCGCCGGCCGACCACGTCACGCGATCGGGCGGCACGTCGTCGGCGACGAGCCGGCGCAGGGCCGCGCGGAAGCCGTCGAGATCCGCGCCGGGGCGCAAGTGGATCGTGCGAGACCCACCCTCCACCGCTTCAGGGGGAGGGAACAGGTCCGGCGCGTCCATCAGAACAGGCTCAGCTGCTGGGCCGGCTCCACCAGCCGGCTGCGCAGGTCCAGGCGATCGGTGAGCCCGCCCGGCGTGTAGTCGGCGGCGATCAGGAACGGGCGGGCGCGCTTCAGGGCGGAGGACAGGCGCGCCACGTCGTCGAGGCGCAGGCGCGTGTGCCGGCGGGCCTTGATGATCTTGTCGACCGCCCGCGCGCCGAGTCCCGGCACGCGCAGCAGCATCTCCCGGTCGCCGGTGTTCACGTCCACCGGGAAGCGGTGGCGGTTCTTTAGCGCCCAGGCGAGCTTCGGGTCGATGTCGAGGGAGAACATGCCGTCGTCGGCGGCGTCCGCCACGTCGTCTGCGGAGAAGTCGTAGTACCGGATCAGCCAGTCGGCCTGGTACAGGCGGTGCTCGCGCTGGAGCGGAGGCGCCTTCAGCGGCAGGATGCCCGAGCCCTCCGGGATCGGGCTGAAGGCCGAGTAGTAGACGCGCTTGAGCCCGACGCTGCCGTAGAGGTGGGCGCTCTTGCGGATCAGCGCCTCGTCGGTGGTCGCGTCCGCACCGACGATCACCTGCGTCGACTGGCCGGCCGGCGAGAACCGCCGCCGCTCGGCCTTGGCCTCGACGATGCGCTCGGCGACCTGCGCCATCGCGTTGAGGATCGTGGCGCCGTCCTTCTCCGGGGCGAGCGTCTGCAGGCTCGCCTCCGTCGGCAGCTCGACGTTGATCGAGAGGCGGTCGGCGTAGAGCCCGGCCTCCTCGATCAGCCAAGGGCTCGCCTCGGGGATGGACTTGAGGTGGATGTAGCCGCGAAACCCGTGGTCGCGCCGCAGCGACTTCGCCACCCGCGTCAGCAGCTCCATCGTGTAGTCGGGCGACTTGATGATGCCCGACGAGAGGAACAGCCCCTCGATGTAGTTGCGCTTGTAGAACTCCACCGTCAGCGTCACGACCTCCTGCACCGAGAAGCGCGCGCGCTGCACGTTCGAGGAACGGCGATTGATGCAGTAGGCGCAGTCGAACAGACAGTAGTTCGTCAGCAGGATCTTCAGGAGCGAGATGCAGCGCCCGTCCGGGGTGTACGCATGGCAGATCCCGGAGCCGGTGGTCGAGCCGAGTTCGTCCTTGCCCGCCTTGCGCTTCGGCGCACCCGACGACGAGCACGAGGCGTCGTACTTGGCGGCATCGGCGAGGATGCGCAGTTTCATGGCGAGAGCTTCATCCATCGAACAAATTAGGAACCCGGGGGTCGCAAGGACAAGGTGCCAAAGGGCGTTGCGCCCCTGTGGCGATGCCGCACCCCGCGGCGTCGTCGCGGGGCGCGGCGTCCGGAAACGTCGGTCAGCCCTGCTTGAGGATGGCCTTCAAGGTGATCTCGCAATCGAGGACCTTCGAGATCGGGCAGCCGACTTCGGCGGCGTGCGCCAGCTCGTCGAACTTCGCCTGGTCGATGCCGGGGATCGAAGCGGTCAGCGTGAGGGCCGACTTGGTCACCTTGAAGCCGGCGCCGTCCTTCTCGAGCGTCACCACCGCCTCGGTGCTCATCTCGGTGGCCGCGAGACCGGCTTCCTGCAGCTGGAACGCGAGCGCCATCGTGAAGCAGCCGGAATGGGCCGCCGCGATCAGCTCTTCCGGGTTGGTGCCGGGCTTGTCCTCGAAGCGCGTGTTGAAGCCGTAGGGCTGGTCGGACAGCACGCCGGACTGGGTCGTGATCGTGCCCTTGCCTTCCTTGCCGTTGCCCTTCCAGACAGCGTGCGCCTTGCGGTTGATCATCGAAGCTCTCCAGAATTCGCGGCTGCGCGCACGGACGGCGCGCGACGTCACCGTCGACCCTCGGCCAAGTGGCGCAGTTTCCGGCGAGTTCCAGGCTCAAGGCCCGTCGGGCACCTCCTCGGCGTCGACGGTGCGGCGCGCGAGATCGTAGCCGAAGCCGGCGCGCGCCAGCGCTCCGAGGTCGCGGTCGCGGTGGAGCGCGCGGATGTCGGGACGACGGAACGGCCCGAGCCGCCGGCGCTTGGCGTAGGCGAAGGCGGCCTTCTCCTCGATCGCGGCGGCGTCCGCCTCCGGCACGGCTTCACGCTCGGCCTCCATCGCGGTCTCCACCGCGTCGCGCGACAGGCCCTTGGCCGAGAGCTTGGCCGAGGCGCCGCGGGACGAGGTGCCGCGACGGCGCAACGTCGCCAGCCGCGCCGTGGCGAAGCGGGCGTCGTCGACGAGGCCGGCCGAGACCGCGCGTGCCACCGTCGCCTCGATCATTTCGAAGAACGCGCTCGCATCCTCGCCGCGGGCGCGGGCGCGCTTCTCGACCCGGCGCCGGAGCGTCCGGCGCAGCATCTCCACCGAGGCGCTGTAGCGCTCCAGGTAATGCAGCGCCGCCCGCTCGACATAGGTCGCGGTGACGGGGGGCGTCGGCCGCGCCGCGCGGTTCGCCCCGGGTTCTGCAACGGTTGCGCGTTTCACGTGTTCTTCACGATCCGGACAGGTTTGCGTTCCATGGATCAGCCATGGAACGCAGGCAACGCGGCAGGATCGGTCATGGTCTCCTCCCCGCAGCATCGGCCATCCTGTTGAGACGCGAGTGGCTCCTCGTGCTGCTCGCCCTCGGGCTCGCCGCCACGGCGGCGGCCGTGGTCTACCTGTCTCGGCCGACCACGCTCACCGTCGCCGTCGGGCCGCAGGACGGCCCCGAGGCCGCGCTGATCGAGGCCTACGCGAACGCCCTGTCGCGCGCCCGCGAGGACGTACGCCTGAAGGTGGTGCGCTACGCCGACGTGCGGGACAGCGCGGCCGCGCTCCAGGCCAACAAGGCGGACCTCGCCGTGGTGCGGCCGGACGTGCTGCTGCCCGAGAACGGCCTGACGCTGGCGATCCTCCACGACGAGGCCCTTGTCGTCGCGGCGTCGGAGTCGGGCGAGATCGACGAATTCCCGGCGCTGGCGCGCAAACGCCTCGGCATCGTCGTGCGGCACAGCGCCGACATCCCGTTCATCACCAACATGCTGACCTTCTACGACTTCGTCCCCGCCGCCGCCGACTTACCGGACGGCGAGGAGGTCCCTCTGGGGCAGGTCGCGCTGGTGACCCTGAAGCCGTCCGAGGTCACCGCCGCCATCGCCGACAAGCGGGTAGACGCGGTGGCGATCATCGCGAGCCCGACCTCGAAGGCCGCGGGCGCCATGGTCCACGCCGTCGAGGTCGGCCTGCCCGACAAGAAGGTCGGCCTCGTCTCGGTGCCCGACGGGGATGCGATCCTGCAGCGTTACCCCGAGCTGCAATCCGTCACGATTCCGGCCGGCACCTTCGGCGGCCGCCCGAAGCGGCCGGCCGAGGAGGTCAAGACCGTCGGCGCCTCCTATCGCCTGATGGCGCGGGGCACCGTCAGCCGCGTCGCCGTCGCGTCGGCGACGCAACACCTGTTCGAATGGCGCTCGCGGCTCGCCGCGACCGCGCCGATCGCCAAGCTGATGAAGGCGCCCGACTTCGACACCACCGTCGCCGCCACCTCGGCGCGGCTGCCGAACCATCCGGGCGCGGTGGATTATTTCGAGCGCGAGCAGCAGACGTTCCTCGACCGCTACGAGGACTACATCTACCTGCTGGCCTTCTTCGGCGGCACGATCGGCTCCGCCGTCGCGTGGCTCGGCCAGCGCCTCGCGCGCAAGCGCCGCGAGCGGGTCGACATCGTACTCGACCGCCTGCTCGACGTGATGCGCGAGGTCCGCGCCGCGCCGACGATGGCCGAGCTCGACGCCCTGGCGATCGAGGTCGACGACCTCGTCGCCGACGTGGTGCGCTACGCCCGCGAGCGCTCGATCGACGCGCGCACGGTCAGCGCCCTGATCCTGGCGGTGGACGGCGTCCACGCCGCCATCAACGACGGCCGCCGTGCGCTGTCAGCCGCGGGTGAGCCGCGCCCCGGCGGCCGTACCCGCGCCGCCCGCTCGCTCGCCCTCAACCTATCCGCCGCGGAATAGGTCGCATCCGGCCCTACCCCTCGATGATCTCGCGGATGCGGCTCGCCAAAACCTCGACCGGGAACGGCTTGGTGATCATCTGCATGCCCGGATCGAGGCCGCCGTTGCCGAAGATCGCGTTCTCGGCGTAGCCGGTGATGAACAGCACCTTCAGGCCCGGCCGCACCAGCCGGGCGCGGTCGGCGAGCTGGCGCCCGTTGAGGCCGGGCAGGCCGACGTCGCTGACCATCAAGTCGATCCGCGCCCGCGATTCCACCATGCGCAGGCCCGTCGGACCGTCCGACGCCTCGAGCGCGGCGTAGCCGAGCTCGGCCAGAACTTCGACGATGAGGTCGCGCACCACAGGGTCGTCCTCGACCACGAGCACCGTCTCGCCGCGCTCGGCGCGCAAGGCCGCGGCGATTCCGGGGCCGGTCCCCTCGGCCGCCGCCTCGCCGCGGTAGCGCGGCAGGTAGATCTTGATCGTCGTGCCGGACCCCACCTCCGAGTAAATCTTGGCGTGCCCCTCCGACTGCTTGGCGAAGCCGTAGATCATCGACAGGCCGAGGCCGGTGCCCTGGCCCAGGGGCTTCGTGGTGAAGAACGGGTCGAAGGCCTTGGCGACCACGTCCGGGGGCATGCCGGTGCCGGTGTCGGTGACGCAGACGCAGATGTACTGGCCCGGCTCCACCTCCGGGTGCAGGCGCGCGTAGGCGCGGTCGAGGTGCGTGTTGCAGGTCTCGACCACGAGGCGGCCGCCGTCCGGCATCGCGTCGCGGGCGTTGATGGCGAGGTTGAGCAGCGCGTTCTCGAGCTGGTGCGGGTCGCAGAGCGTGAGCCAGAGGCCGCCGGCGGTGACGATCTCCAGGTTGACCTGCTCCGTCAGCGTCCGGCGCAGCATGTCCTCCATGCCGGCGATCAGGCCGTTGGCGTCGGTGGGCTTCGGCTCGAGCGGCTGGCGGCGTGCGAAGGCCAGCAGGCGGTGCGTCAGCGCGGCGGCGCGGTTCGCGGAGGACAGGGCGGCGGTGGCGTACTTGCCGATCTGCTCGGTGCGGCCCTGCTTGATCCGCGTCTGCATCAGGTCGAGGGAGCCGACGATGCCGGTGAGCAGGTTGTTGAAGTCGTGCGCGATGCCGCCGGTGAGCTGGCCCACCGCCTCCATCTTCTGCGCCTGGCGCAGCAGCTCCTCGACCGCGCGCTGCTCGGTGATGTCGCGGCCGACGATGTAGAACAGGTCGCCCTCCGGCACCGCGTTCCACGACACGGTCAGGCGTTCGCCGTCCTTGCGGATCACGTGGTCGACGAAGCCGTCGACGGTCTCGCCGCGGGCGAGCCGCGCGAGGATCTCGGCGGTCTCGGCGTGGTCGTCCGTGTCGATGATCGCGGCGAACGGCTCGGCGAGGAGTTCGTCCTGGCTCCAGCCGAGCGCCCGCGTCCAGGCCGGGTTGACCGCCTTGAGGTAGCCGTCGAGCCCGGCGGTGCCCATCAGGTCGGTGGTGGTCTCCCACAGCCGGTTGCGCTCGCGGGTGCGCGATACGACCTCTCGCGTCAGCGCCGCCTCGATCCGCGTCCGGTCGGTGACGTCCTGCACGAAGGCGTAGAAGCCGTCGACGGCGCCGTCGCGATCCCGGCGCGGGATGTAGCGGATGTCGGCGACGCGCTCGCGCCCGTCCGCGTGCGGCCACGGCATCTCGAAGCGGATCTCTTCGCCGGCGAGCGCGGCGGCGAAGGCGGGCTGGCGTCGCGCGAAGCCGTCCTCGTCGATCAGGTCGCGGACGGTGCGGCCGATCACGTCCGAGAGCGGGCGCGAGAACCAGGTCTCGTAGGCGGCGTTCGCGAAGCGGTAGGTGAGGGTCGGGTCGATGAAGGCGATCAGGCTCGGAAGCGCGTCCGCCACCAGGCGCAGCTCCTGCGCGGCCGCGCGAAGCGCCTCCTCGGCGGTGCGGCGCTCGGTGATGTCGAAGGTGACCCCCGGGAACCGTCCGGGCCGGCCTTCGGCATCGAGCACGCACTGGCCTTGCGCCGCGACCCAGCGGACGCCGTCGTCATGGATCAGGCGGTACTCGGCCGAGAACTCGCCGCCCGTCCGCATCGCCGTGGCAATCCGCTCCTGCATGCCGGGCAGGTCGTCGGGATGGATGCCGCCGAAGAACGCGGCGATCGGCGCCCCGGCGGCAGCCCGGTCCGGGTCGACGCCGTAGAGCCGCGCGAACCGGGCATCCGCCGTGACGCGGTCGGCCGCGACGTCCCAATCCCAGGTGCCGATGCCGTCGCCGGCCGAGAGCGCGAGCTCGAGCCGGTTCCGGCTCTCTTCCCGTGCCCGCTCGGCGAGGACCTGCGCCGTGGTCTCCCGGGTGATGCAGATCATCCCGGCGATCGCGCCGGAATCGTCGTGGACCGGCGAGTACGAGAACGTCCACCAGGTCTGCTCGGGCCGGCCCTGGCGGTACATCGTCAGGGGCAGGTCGTGCACCGACACGCTCTCGCCGGAAAGCGCCCGGTCGCAGAGCGGGCCGATGTCCTGCCACAGGTCCGCCCACAACTCCGGGAACCGGGTCCCGAGCGTCCGCGCCACGCGGTCGCCCAGCACCTCGCGGTAGGGGTCGTTGTAGAAGCTGAGGAGGTCCGGCCCCCAGGCCAGGAACATCGCCACCGGGCAGGCCAGCATCGTCGCGAGCGTGGTGCGCAGGGCCACCGGCCAGCCCGCGAGCGGGCCGAGCGACGAACCGCGCCAATCCTTGGCCAGGATCTCGCGGCCGGTCTCGCCGCCCTCGGCGAGGAAGCGGAACCTCGGGTCCTCGTGGGCGGACGTCATCGTGCCGGACCAGGCACGGTCCGGGTGCGCTCCGGAGTCCGGCCGAGGCGGCGCTCCGGGCGGGCGAGAACGTGCGAAGCGTCGGTCCGAGACATCGCAGCAGGGATGTCGGCAAGTCCCGTGGGTGTCAACGCGGCGTGGGCCGTCCTCAGGCTGCGACCCGGCCTTCGAGCGGGAAGACCTTCGCCGGGTTCATCATCCAGTGCGGGTCGAAGACGTTGCGCACCCGCATCTGCTGCTCCAGGTCGGCCTGGGTGTACTGGAAGCGCATCAGCTCGCGCTTCTCGATGCCGACTCCGTGCTCGCCGGTGAGGCATCCGCCGACCTCGACGCAGAGCTTGAGGATCTCGTCGCCCGCGGCCTCGGCCTTCTGCAATTCACCATGCTTGTTGATGTCGAACAGGATGAGCGGATGCAAGTTGCCGTCGCCGGCATGGAACACGTTGGCGACGCGCAGGCCCTGCGCCCTGCAGATCGCGCCGATCCGCTCCAGCACCACCGAGAGCTGGCCCGTCGGAATCGTGCCGTCCATGCAGATGTAATCGGAGATGCGCCCCGTAGCCCCAAAAGCCGACTTGCGGCCCTTCCAAATCGCGGCGGATTCGGCCTCGGACTTCGAGACGCGAATGCTCGTCGGGCGGAAATCCTGCGCGATCGCGGCGATGCGGGCGAGCATCGCCTCGCACTCGGCGTCCGAGCCCTCGACCTCGATGATCAGCATCGCCTCGGCGTCGCGCGGGTAGCCGGCCTGCGCGAAGTCCTCGGTGATCAGGATCGCCTCGCGGTCCATGTACTCGATGGCCACCGGAATGATGCCGGCGGCGATAATCGCCGCAGTGCAGGCGCCGGCATCCTCGACCGAGGAAAAGCCGACGAGCGCGGGCCGCGCGCCCTCGGCCGCGCGCAGGATCCGCACGGTCGCCTCGGTGACGATGCCGAGCTGTCCTTCCGAGCCGCAGATCAAACCAAGCAGGTCGTAGCCGCCGGATTCGAGGTGGTCGCCGCCGATCTCGACCACCGTGCCGTCGTTCATCACCAGCGTCACGCCGATCAGGTTATTGGTGGTCACGCCGTACTTGAGGCAGTGCGCCCCGCCCGAGTTCATCGCGATGTTGCCGGCGATGGTGCAGGCGAGCTGGCTCGACGGGTCGGGCGCGTAGAAGAAGCCTTCGTGGCTGACCGCGCCCGAGATCGCGAGGTTGGTGATCCCGCTCTGGACGCGGGCGACGCGGTCCTCGAAATCGAGGTCGAGCACCTGGGTCATCTTGCCGACGCCGAGGATGATCGCATCCTCCTGAGCGATCGCGCCGCCGGCCAGCGACGTGCCGGCACCCCGCGGCACGACGCGGACGCCGTGCTCGTGGCAATAGGCCATCACCGCCGAGACCTCGGCCGTTGTCGAGGGCAGCACCACCGCCAGCGGCATCCTGCGGTAGGCGGTGAGCCCGTCGGTCTCGAAGGCGCGGCGCTCGTCCTCCGTGATG
This sequence comes from Methylobacterium sp. WL8, assembly GCF_008040045.1. Taxonomy (NCBI): domain Bacteria; kingdom Pseudomonadati; phylum Pseudomonadota; class Alphaproteobacteria; order Hyphomicrobiales; family Methylobacteriaceae; genus Methylobacterium; species Methylobacterium sp. WL8. The sequence continues at coordinate 22,885 of NZ_VRVF01000012.1, forward strand.
ACCAGGGCCTCGGGGCCGACCAATGGCCGAAGGCCCGCCACGATCGCGTCGCGGCGCGCGACGACGCCGGCATCGGGCTCGGGGAAGCGGATGGACATGGCGTGAACCTCCGGGATTCTCGAAGTCCCCTAAGCGCCGCCGGCGATCCTTCAGCCTACGGTCAGGCGCGGGCGGTAAAGGTGTCGGGCGGCGACGCGGGGACCTGTTGGTGGGCAGTCTAGCCCAATATGGGCGAGCCCGCACCGCCGTCGATCGGCCGGCTGGAACGAGGTGGAGGATGCTGCAACGTTTGGTCGCAGCGCCCGAACGGCACGAGCCGCGTTTGCACCTTCGACCTGTTCCAATCGACAAAGCTCTGCCATAAGCCTGACGGCCATAACCGTCACAACGGAGGAAATACCCCGATGCGTCATGTCATCCTCGGCGCCGCCTTTGCCCTGCTCCTGCCGGTCGCCGCCCAGGCGGAAGGCGACGCGGCCGCAGGCGAGAAGGCGTTCGCCCCCTGCAAGTCCTGCCACAACTTCGAGAAGAACGGCGTCGGCCCCAACCTCAAGGGCATCGTCGGCGAGAAAGCCGGCGAGGGCCGCGACGGCTACGCGTTCTCTGCGGCGCTGAAGAACTCGGGCATCACCTGGGACGAGGCCAACCTTAAGGAGTGGCTCGCCGACCCGAAGAAGAAGGTCCCCGGCACCAAGATGGTCTTCCCGGGCATCAAGGACGAAAAGAAGGTCGACGACATCATCGCCTACCTGAAGTCCAAGACCTGATCTGAGGACCTGATCGCCCGGCGGTAAGCCTGAGGCAATCGACCACCCGGCCGGACAGGCTGAGGGCCGCCCCGCTCAAGCGGTGGCGGCCCTTTTCGTTTGCCCGGCATCAGACGACTTTGGTCAGGCGTCGGTGCCGTCGTGAAGGCCGGTGCGGAGGGTGACGAGGTGGTCGAGCAGGGCGCGACGCCCCTCGACGTCGAGGCCGGTCATGCCGCCGGCCTGGTCGGGGATGCAAGCCAGCGGCTCGCGCAAGGCCCGCCCGGCGTCGGTCAGGAAGATGCTCACCTGGCGCTCGTCCGCCCGGTCGCGGGCGCGGCGCACGCGACCCGACGCCTCGAGGCGCTTGAGCAGCGGCGTGAGGGTGCCGGAATCGAGGAAGAGGCGCGTGCCGATCTCCTTCACCGACAAGCCTTCTTCCTCCCAGAGCACGAGCAGCACGAGGTATTGCGGATAGGTGAGGTCGTGCTCGCCCAGCAGCGCACGGTAAGCGCGACCGAAGGCATGCGCGGCGGCGTAGACGGCGAAACAGAGTTGGTTGTCGAGGCGCTGCGAATCCGCAGGCACGTCCGGGACGACCGCGGACTTCCTCGGCGCCCGCCGCTGCGGTCCTTGCCGAACGGACATGAGCTTCTCGACTCCGGTTGACGACGCTGGCACAATCCCAGCAAAAATTCGGTGTGTCCTACGGACAGACTTCGAGCAAGATCTCAGCCAGGCAATATCCTAGCCATCGCGAAGCGATTGCACAATCGATCCGATCTACCTGCGACTTTTGGAGACGAACTACCCTTTCCAATCCTTCAACGCCGCGAAGGGGCTTGCCGAACGGTCAGGCGGCGGCGGGTTGAGGATCGGCTCGACTTGGGCGATCGCGTCGGCGAGGGAGAAGGCGGAGCCGGCGGGAAGCTTGCCGCCGGCGGCATCCTTGTGGCCGCCGCCGCGGAACTTGCGCGCCCCGTCGAGCGCGGTTTCGTCGTTGGAGCGGAATGACAGCGAGCCGGTGCGCTGAACGTTGCACACGCGCTTGGCGCCGCCGCGGTCCATGATCAGGTCCGAGACGCGCTGGAACGTGCCGGAATCGAGGCCGAACGAGATCAGGGTCCCATCCGAGAGCGGCCGGAATAGCACGTCCGAGCGCGCCAGGACGCGGGCGATCCGCATCCGAGTGGTCAGGGTGCGATCGTCCTCCGTTTCGCCTTCGAGGAGCTTGTCGAGCACCTGCCGGCGCAAGGCGGCGACGCGGGTCTCGATCTCGGCAGGGGGGAGGCCTTCGTCGATCAGCCCGGACACCGCGCGCAGCAAAGCCACGACGAAGCGGTCGTGCCAGGGATGTCCGACCGGCACGAGGTTGGCGACGTTGTCCCAGAACACCTCGTCGAGCATCAGCCCGCCGGCGAAGGTTGGGCGCTCTTTCTTCCACAGGTCGAGGGCGTCCACCGCTTCGACCAGGGCGGTCAGGTCCTCGCCCTCGCGCGCGGCGTAGAGGGCGCGGTTGGCATGCGCCATCTTGGTGGCGCAGCAGGTCTCGTCGATCAGCACGACCACGCCCGGGTCTTCGAGGTCGAAGCGCTTCGGCGAGGCCGTCTCGTCCACCGGCTCGACGCCGTGCTGGCGAAGCTGGTCGATCGAGGAAGCATGGTGGTCGAGGACGATCAGGCGGTGGCGAGCATCCTCGGCCCGCTTGCGGTTCATCGTGGCGAAGCTCTTCAGGAACTTCACCGCCACCGGTTCGAGCCCGAGATCGGTCATGATCAGCGTCTCGGAGGCGTCCGTCTTCGAGAGCCGCTTCAACTCCTCTTCGACTACCGGGCCGACGTCGGAATAGCGCGGAACGTGGACGACCCGCGCCACGTCGACATGGTTGCCGACGATCGCCACGGCGCCGTAGCCGTCGAGGTCGTGATGGGTGATCTGGGTGACGGTCACGGAACTGTCCTCGCGGGCGATCTCGCCGCCTTATGCGGCAGGGCGCGCCGCGGGGCGAGCCCCGCCCTCACACGCCTCAATGATAGGGGTCGGCGGCGTCGCGAAGCCCGTCGCCCAGGAAGTTGAACGCCAGCACCGTGACCAGCACGGGCATCACCGGCAGCAGCAGCCAGGGGTAGAGCTGGACTGCCGCGAGGTTCTGGGCGTCGTTGAGGAGTACGCCCCAGCTCGTCACCGGCGGCCGCAGGCCCAGGCCGAGGAACGAGAGCGCGGTCTCGCCCAGGATCATCGTCGGGATCGACAGCGTCGCCGAGGCGATGAGGTGGCTCATGAAGTTCGGGATCAGGTGCCGGCCGATGACGCGGGCGGGTGAGGCACCCATCAGCTCGGCGGCCTGCACGAAGTCCTCCTCGCGCAAAGCCAGCAATTTTCCGCGCACCGCGCGCGCAAGGCCCGGCCAGTCGAGCAGCCCGAGGATGATGGTGATGCCGAAGAACACCCAGAGCGGGCTCCAGTTCGGCGGCAGCGCCGCCGACAGCGCGAGCCAGAGCGGCAACTCGGGCAGCGACCGCACCACCTCGATCAGCCGCTGCACCGCCGCGTCGACGAGGCCGCCGAAATACCCGGCGACGCCGCCGAACAGCAGCCCGAGGGCGAACGAGATCGCGACGCCGACAAGGCCGATCACCAGCGAAATCCGCGCGCCGTAGATCATGCGCGAGAGCAGGTCGCGGCCGAGGCGGTCGGTGCCCAACAGGTAGAGCGTCCCGCCCTCGGACGGGCAGACCAGATGCCAGTCGCCTCGGCCGAGCGCTGGGACGGCGTATGCGTCGCCGCGGCAGAGGAATCGCAGCGGCTGCGGCGCGGCGGTGTCGGTGACGTAGCCGCGCCGGAATGTCTCCATGTCCAGCTCGGCGCGGTAGGGATAGACGAAGGGCCCGACGAACCGGCCCTCGTGGAACAGGTGCATGCCCTGCGGCGGCGCGAACAGGTAGTCGCCGTTGCGCTTGGCCTGCTCGTAGGGGGCCAGGAACTCGACGAATGGTACAGCTGCGTAGAACGCAAGCAACACGATCGCCGAGGCGACGGCGATGCGGTGGCCCAGGAACTTGCGGAAGATCAGCCGCCAGGCCGAGGCGTAGGCCGTGCCGGAATCGCGGCCGCCGCCGGCCTCTGGGTCGAACGGCGCCGGATCGACGAAGTGAGGCGCCATGGGCACCATCAGCGCGCCCCCATGCGGATGCGCGGATCGAGCCAGACGAGGACGAGGTCCGAGATCAGCATGCCGACAAGCGTCAGCAGCGCCACGAACATCAGGATGAAGCCGGCCATGAACTGGTCCTGGCTCTTCAGCGCGTCGAGCAGCAGCGGGCCGACCGTCGGCAGGCTTAGCACGAGCGAGACCAGCACCGAGCCGGAGACGAGGTGCGGCAGCAGGTTGCCGATGTCGGCCACGAACGGGTTCAGCGACATCCGGAACGGGTATTTCAGCAGCGCCCGCAACGGCGGCATCCCCTTGGCCCGCGCCGTCACCGTGTAGGGCTTGGCCAGCTCGTCGAGCAGGTTCGCCCGCATCCGCCGGATCATCGCCGCCGTGCCGCCGAGACCGATCACCAGCGTCGGCACGGCGAGGTGGGCTACTAGCGACTTGATCTTGGGCCAGTCCCAGGGCTTGCCCGTGAACGAGGCGTCGTAGAGGCCGCCGATCGACAGGCCGAACCAGATGTTGGCGTAGAACAGCAGGATCAGTGCCAGCAGGAACCCAGGCACCGCCAATCCCACATAGCCGAGCACGGTGACGATCGCGTCGCCCGCCGTATGGCGATGGGTTGCGGAGTAGATCGCGATCGGAATCGCCACCAGGTGGACGAAGACCAGAGCCGCGAGGTTGACCACCAGCGTCAGCCAAAGTGCGTCGCCGACCACCTCGGAGACGGGGCGATCGTACTCGAACGACCAGCCCCAATCGCCCTGGAGAAGCCCGGAAAAGCCCGCCGGCCCCGGCATCAGGCCGACCCAGATCAGGTATTGTTCGGTGACCGGGCGATCGAGGCCGTATTGCCGGATCAGCAACTCGGCCTTGGCGACCGAGGCCGCCTCACCCATGGAGCGCAGCTCCATGATCCGATTTGTCAGGAAGTCGCCCGGCGGCAGCTTGATGATCGCGAAGACCAGGGCGGAGATCACCAGCAGCGTCACCGCCATGGTGAGGACGCGGCGAAGGACGGCGATCATCGCAGCGATGCCTGGCGCTCTGTGGGGCGATCCCAGAACACCTCGTCGAGGCGCTGGACGCCGATCATCGCCGTCGGCTCGAACGAGTACAGCGCTTTGACTGGCAGGTTGGCGAGGTGCTCTGCCGCGACCACCGGCTGCAGCGCGCCGCCGACCGTGCCGATCACCCAGGTGTTCTCGGCGTGGTTCATCAGCATCTCGCGCCAGATCTCGGCCTGCTTGCCGACGTCGTCGGTGTCGCGCCACTGCCGGTCGAGGTCGATCAGGCGGTGGACGGCCTCGACGTCGCACGGCTCGCCGCTCGCCCCATGCGTCTCGGCGTGGAGGCTCCAGCGCGGCCAGGAATAGTGGTCGCTCTGCGCCGGGCTCAGCTCGGTCGGCGGCATGATCGCCGTCGGCACAGCGAGGTCGAGGCCCTGCGCCGCCACCATCACCGTCATCCCGGCGATCGACCGCCGGCGCAGGTTCGTCCGCTCCTGCGGCTTGACCACCAGCTTGATCCCGACCTCGCGCCAGAATTCGCCGATCAGCAGCAGCCCGTCGAGGACCATCGAGGCCTCGCCGTCGCTCTCGACCACAAGCTCGAGCAGCCGCCCGTCCGGCAGGAGGCGGATGCCGGAGGCGTCGCGCTTGTCGAGGCCGGCCGCATCGAGGAGCTTTTCCGCCGCCGCAGGGTCGTAGCCGGCATTCAGGGTGCGAAGCTCCGGGGAATACAGCTTGCTCGCCGGGATCGCCGTGTCGTTGCCCTCGGTGCCGAGGCCGAACAGCAGCGTGTTGTTGAGCGTTCGCCGGTCGATGGCGAGCGACAGGGCGTGCCGCCAGCGCACGTCGCGGTTGAGCGCGCGCCAGCCGGGATCGAGGGTCGTCAGGTTCGAATAGAGCGCGATCTCCGAGCCGCGCGCCATCGGCCACAGGTTGGTGCGGTAGCCGTGCGCCCGCTCGCCCTCCTTGAGGCTCGGGATGTCGGGCATCGTCAAGCCGCGAAACATCAAGTCGGCCTCGCCCGCATTGGTCTTGGCGACGAGCAGCCCGGTCGAAGCCACGTCCATGACGATGCGGTCGAGGTAGGGCAGCTGCGTGCCCGCGGTGTCGACGCGATGGTAATGCGGGTTGCGCTCGAACACGAAGCGCGTCGCCGGCGCGCGAGTCCGCGGGCGCCAGCCCTGCAGCGTCGGCGCATCGGGATTGTTGAGCTCGTAGTTGTCGTCCATCCGGTTGTGCAGCGCCGCCCAGCCGCGAAGCTTCTGAGACTTGGCCGCCGCCTCGGCCTTGTCGCGGCCGACGTATCGCGGGTGGACCATCTTGAGGTAATGCGCCGGACGGTAGATCAGAGGGTCGCGTGGTGCGGCCAGCGCCGGCAGGAAACGCGGGTTCGGCCGCTCCCAGACGTAGCGCACGGTCATCGGATCGACGATCTCGACCACGGGCGGACGGCCGTCGACCAGCAGGAAGTCGGGCGGCCCGCCCGGACTCAGGTCACGATCGTTCGCAACGTCCTCCCAGTAGTAGCGGAAGTCCTCGGTGGTGAAGGGTTCGCCGTCGGACCAGCGGTGGCCCTTGCGCAGGGTGAAGGTGAACCGTCCGCCCTCGACCGCGACAGCGGCGAGCACGTCGGGCTGCAGTATGAGGTCGGCATCGTACCCGACGAGGCGGGTGTAGCCGTAGACCGAGAGGTAGCGAACGTCCCGCGCCTTCGCGATCAGCGTGCGGATCGTCCCGCCGCGCGTGCCGAGCTTCCGCCCGGCGGTGAGGGGATCGACGACCAGCGGGGTTTCGGGTGGCCCTGGCGCTGGGGTACCCGCGCGGGCGAAACGTGGGACGAGGAAGGCCACCGGGGCGACCGCGACGCCGACCAGAAACGCGCGGCGGGATAGGCCGCCATCCGACATGTGCACGTCTTGCCTGTCCCGATCGTTCACGCCGCCCTCCCGCTCGCGGTTGGCACCGGGGGATGCACCGACACGTAGGTGAGCCGCGCCGGCGAGTAGCCGGTCGCGCGGTGCAGGTCTTCGAAAGCGTGGGCGTGGGCGATGCCGGCGGCGGCTTCGCGGGCGAGCGGGTCGTCGATCGCCTGTTCGAAGCTGCGGCCGTTGCGCTGCCAGCGGATCGGTTCGGCTGCAGCGTGCCGAGACGCATCGCGAAGGGTCTCGATCATCGCGATGGTCGGGTGCGCCGGGCCGCCGTGGGCGTGGATGCGATGGCCGGCGGCGTCGTCGTCGAACAGCAGGCGATTGAGCCCTAAGCACCGAGCCTCGACCACGCGGCGCGCCTGCGAGACGTGGTCGTCGAAGAACGCGACCGTCTTCGCCGGATCGAGCCGCGACCAGTCTGCCGTCGACCAGTCGGCGGTGCTGTAATGCGCCCGCGGGTCGCGATAGTGCAGGTTCGACAGGTCCGGATCGTGGCAATGGATCGTCGCATCCGGGCAGGCCTGCCGGATTACCCAGGTCGTCAGCCCGCGGAACACGCCGGATTCGATCACCGTGGCCGGCGCTAGCGCCCGCATTGCGACATAGAGCTGGAGCGCGCCGTTGAAGCCGCTGCCGCCGCGCCGCTGGCGTACCGGCGCCGTCGGGATCAACGCCCAGAACTGTCGCGTCGCCGCGTGCACGTCGAGCGCGGTCGCGATCCCCGACGAGGCGAGGTCGCGCTCCAGACTTTCGGCTGCGAAGCGGAGGAGTAGCTCGACCTCGCGCGGCGAGGTCGGCCGGTGCGACCAGTCGGGGGCGGCGGGCACGAGGTCGTAGCCGAGCCGGTCGAAGAATGGCGCGAGCACCCGGCGGCGAAGGCGTTCCAGGGTGCGCGACGGGTGGGGCGCGCTCATGCGGCGCGCCGCGCGTCGGCCGCGCCTTGCCGGACGAAGTAGCCCGGCTCGATCTCGACCATGTGCCCGGCCTCGTCCGGCGCCAGCCGGTACGGTTCCGGCCAACGGACCGGGTCGGAATGGTCGCCGGTGATCGCAGAGAAATCGAGCGGGTGGTCGAGGCTCGGGTCGGGCACCGCGGCGAGCAGGGCGCGGGTGTAGGGGTGAACCGGGTTGCGGAACAGGGCGGCCTTCGGGGCCTGCCCCACGATCCGCCCACGGCACATCACCGCAATGGTATCCGCCATGTAGTCGATCACTGCGAGGTTGTGGGAGACGATGAGGTAGGACAGGCCGAGCGCGGCCTGCAAGTCTTTCAGCAGGTTCAGGATCTGCGCCTGCACCGAGACGTCCAGCGCCGAGACCGGCTCGTCGAGTACCAGCACCTTCGGATCGAGGGCGAGTGCGCGGGCGATGCCGATGCGCTGGCGCTGGCCGCCGGAGAAAGCGTGCGGATAGCGCCCGAGCGCGCCGGCCTCAAGGCCGACCATAGCCATCAGCGCCTCGGCCCGCGCCCGGCGCTCGCGGGTGCCGATTCCGTGGATCTCCATCGGCTCGGTCAGGATCTGGCGCACGGTCATGCGCGGATCGAGGGAGGCGTAGGGGTCCTGGAACACGAACTGCACGGCGCGGCGGTAGGCGAACAGGTCGGCGCCGGCCAGGGCGTGGATGTCACGCGGGCCGCTGCCGTCGTTAAACAGCACCCGGCCGGAATCGGGGGTGAGCGCACGCATCACCATCTTCGACACGGTGGTCTTGCCCGAGCCGGATTCGCCGACGAGGCCGAGCGTCGTGCCGGGGGCGAGGTCGAGCGACACGTCGGAGACCGCCCGCACCACCCGCGGCGGGCCGCCGAACCGCCCGGAGCGCAGGGTGAAGGTCTTGGAGACGCCGGCGACGCGCAGGATCGGGCTGTCGATCGCGACGGGCTTGCGCGCCGGCTGGATGACCGCCTTCGCCGGGCGGATCGGCGTCAGGCGCTCGCCCGGCGCCATGTCGAAGCGCGGTACGGCGTGGAGCAGCGCTTTGAGGTAGGCGTGGCCGGGCTTTCGCATCACCGTGTCGCGCGGGCCGGCCTCGACGAGGCGGCCGCGATACAGCACCGCCACGTCGTGGGCCACGTTGGCGACGACCCCGAGGTCGTGGGTGATCAGCAGGATCGCCATGCCGGTCTCGTCCTGTAGCCGGGTCAGCAGCGCGAGGATCTGGGCCTGGGTCGTCACGTCGAGCGCCGTCGTCGGCTCGTCGGCCACCAACAGGGCGGGCTTGAGGATCAGCGCCATCGCGATCATCGCTCGCTGGCGCAGGCCCCCCGAGAGCTCGAACGGGTAGGTGTGGAGCGCGCGCTCCGGGTCGGGGAAGCCGACGCGGGCGAAGGCATCCTTCGCCCGCGCGTCGGCTTCGGCGCGGCTGGCGTTCGCGTGGATGCGCAGCGCCTCACCGACCTGGTCGCCGATGGTATGGAGCGGCGACAGGCAGGTCATCGGCTCCTGGAAGATCATCGCGATGCCGGCTCCGCGGATCGCGCGCATCTCCGGTCCGTCTGGGGGAAGCGCGGCGATGTCAGTCGCGCCGCGGCCGGTGTCGAACAGGATGCGGCCGCCGCTGATCGTGGCCGCCCGCGGCAGGATGCGCAGGATCGCCTGCGCGGTCACCGACTTGCCCGAGCCGGATTCCCCGACCAGCGCCAGCGTCCGCCCGCGCGTCACGTCGAGAGAAAGGCCGTGCAGGGCGCGGAACGGCGCACCGTGGCCGCCGAAGTCGACCTGCAGGTTCTGGATGGACAGGAGCGGGCTCAAGCGATCCTCGCGGGCACGTCGGCGCAGCGAGTCCAGCACGCCGGCGTCACCCCGTCCACCGCCGACGCCTGGAACAGTTGCCGTGGGTCGCGGATTGCCACCGCCGGGTGCCGGGCCAGGAGTGCGAGCAGCGCATCGAGGAAGTCCCAGATCGTTGCGTCGTGGGCCAGATGATGGGTGAGCAGACCGATCGGGCCGCTGGCTTCCTCCGTGATCGCCCTACACAAGGTATCGACCAGCCGCTCTGGATCGACGAGCGAGCGCGTGCCGCGCCAGTCGATCGGATCGAGCATTACGTCGGCGCGCACGAGGCCGGGTACCGCCGCCGCTGGTACGGACGACAGGCCGCGATAACCGAGCGCTGGCAGAGCGGCGGCGAGGTCGGGCGCGAAGCGGTTCCACGGTGGCACGAACACCGGCAGGAGCCGATCCGCCGGAAGCCGTGCGCGGGCTAAGCGCAGCCCCTCCGCGGCGTCGGCGACGGCGCACAGCAGGGTCCGGTCGGCGCCGAATTCAGACGGTTTGCCGCCGGGCGCCGCATGGTTCGCATGCGCGAGGCCGTGCACCGCGAGGCTGACCCTCCCACAATCGGAGAGCCGCGCGCCGAGGGACGGCGCGACGCCTGCCGGGATCGCCGCGATGAGGAGCGGTGCTGCAACCGATTCGGCGAGTGCAAGCAGCCGGTCGAGCGCCGGGGTCGCGGCGACAGCGTCGTCGTCGCGCCACCAGATCGAAACCGCGCGGCCGTTCTCACCCGCGTCGTCGAGGACGGCGCGCAGGCGGTCGAAAGGGCTCCTGTTTGCCCATTCGGTCCCACCGCGCGCCGCGAAGATCGATTCTACGATCGCAACGGTCCGCTTCGCTCCGCCGAGATCGATGCTGTGCGCGTCAGGCGCCGGCTCCGCACTGGCCGCCTCCACCGCCTTGATGAGGGCGGACGCGGAGAGCGCGCTCTCGGGCACGACTCGGGCAATGGCGCGGGCGGCAAGATGCTCGGCACGCAGGCTCTGCTCGGTCTCGGCACCGGCCGCGAACGGCACCAGCACGGAGGGCGTCCGGGTGGCGAGGAGGTCCACGGCGGTGTTGTAGCCGCAGGCGCTCACCGACACAGCCGCCCGCGCCAGCAGCGGCCGGTAATTTGGCACCGCCCGCGTCAGCACCCCGTCTGCGAGCTCCGCCCCCAGGGCGTCGAACGCGGCCTGCGCGATGCCGTTGCCGGCGAGGATGCGCCAGCCGAGGTCCGGGCGCTGCCGTGCGGCGTCGGCCGCTGCGCGGCAGAGGTCGCGCCCGGCCGCGCTCGATCCGGCCGAGACCAGGATGCCCGAGCGGGTCGCGCCCGCCTCGACCGGCTCGGACGCCTCGTTGACGTAGCCGGTGTAGCGCAGCTTCGGCCGCAGCCCCGCGTCTACCGGCCAGGAGGCGTCGAGGGGGAGGAGGGCGGGATCGCCATGCACCAACACCGCGTCGTACAGCGCGGCGATCCGCGCGTGGGCGATGCGGACCTTCTCGGGCTTGGCCGGCGCGACGAGCACGTCGCGGATCGAGGCGAGGATAAGTGGGCGCGGGCGCCGCGCCGCGGCGGCCTCGACGAGGTCGAGGTATTCGGCGGCAAGCGCCCGGCGACCGAAGGGGAATAGCTCGGTGACGACCACGTCGGGCGCGGCCTCGTCCAGCGCTTGCCGGAGCCGTGCCCGGCGCGCTGCAAGCAGGTCGGCACCCGCTTCCTGCCCGTCCGGGCCGAGGAGTTTTGTAAAGGCGGTGCCGTTGACGTGCAGCGGCGGCAGTTGGACGTGGCGAAGGCCGTCGAGCCGCACTATCGGCGCCGGGTCGCCGCCCGACGCCAGCGTCACCGCATGGCCGGCGGCGGCGAAGGCGCGCCCGATTGCGGCGGCTCGCGTCAGGTGCCCGGCGCCGAGGAGGTGCGTGACGGCGATCAGCACCCGCATGCGCAGGCCCCCGTCGCCGGCGAACTCTCAGGCGCCGCGCGCCGCGGCAGTTCGATCCCGGCCGAGGCGGCGAGCCGCCCGGCGATCAGGTTGATGCCCGCGTCGAGGGAGAAATCCTGCAGCAGGCGCGTATGGGCGGCGTCCGCGAGGCGCCGCCGCTGGGCCGGATCGCCGGCCAATGCGAGAATCGCCGCCGACAGCGCCGCCGGATCGCCGGGCGGGACCAGGCATCCTTCGACCCCGTCGGTGATGAACTCCGGCGTCCCGGCGAAGGCCGTGGCGAGGATTGGCAGCCCCTGCGATGCGGCCTCCATCAGCACGTTCGGCAGGCCGTCGCGGTCGCCGGAGGGCGCAGGCTTGGTCGGCAGCACGAACAGGTCGGCCGCCCGCATCGCCGCAACGACCGCCGGCTGGGCCAGCGCACCGTGGAAGGTGATGCGAGATGCGAGCCCACGTTCGGTGACGCGAGCCTTCAGAGCGTCCCGCAACTCGCCGCCGCCGACGAGGTCGAGGCGCCAGTTCAAGGTCGGCGGCAGGCTCGCCAGCGCCTCGATCAGGTCGTCGTGCCCTTTTTTGGGGACGAGGCGGCCGACACAGAGCAGGCGGATCGGGTCGCCGGCATCCGTGCCGTCCCGCGGCGGGCGGGCAGCCGGCTCGGGAAACCGCGCGAGGTCGAGGCCGTGATAGGCGAGCGCGACGTGGCCGGGTTCCGGGTCAACGCGTCCGGACACCGCCCGCAGGCGCCCGAGCCCGTCGCGGGTGCAGGTCACCCCCCAGGCCGCGTCGGCGAGCTTGTCGGCGAGTTCCCGGTCAGGCGTCGTCCAGATGTCCTTGGCGTGGGCCGAGAAGCTCCAGCTTCGCCCGGTCAGCAGCGCGGCGTAGCAGGCGACGCTGGCCGGCGTGTGCAGGAAGTGCGCGTGCAGGTGATTGACCGCGTCGGGCAGCTCCCGGGCCAGCACCAGGGCCTGCCCGAGGCGGCGCACGCGCGAGGCGGTCGGATCGCGCAGCAGATCCCCCGTGAATTGTCGGACCAGGGCGCCGAAGCGCCGGCGCCGAAGGCCCGAGGCCAGCGCCCGCAGCACCCGCAGCGGCGCCTCGTGCAGGTATTCGGGCAGGTAGGAGACCGGCGCCGCGATCGCGCCGTGCATCGGATGGCGGCTCGCGTCGGTCGGGCGGCGCAGCGACCAGATCGCCAGCGTGAGGCCGCGCCCTTCGAGCGCCAGGATCTCCTGGGCGATGAAGGTCTCCGACAGCCGCGGATAGCCCTTCAGCACGATCGCGATGCGGGCTTCGCTCACGCCCGGTCCCCGAGCGCGAGAGCCGGGGCGGCGGCGTTCAGCGCGCGGACGCGCTCGGCGATCCGGTCGAGGCCGCCGAGCAGGTCCGGGATGTTCGCGCGCGAGGGACGCGCCTGGTCGGGGAGGGCGCGGAGCGCAGCCGCCATGCGCGCAGGATCGCGCCCGTCCGCCTCCAGCACGGTGCGGGCGAGACCGAGGCTCTCGGCGGCCGTCGCGCGAATTTCCTGCTCCCGACGTGGGGTCGTGCGCGGCACCAGCACCGCGCGCTTGTCGAAGGATAGGATCTCGCAGAACGTGTTGTAGCCGCCCATGGCTACTACGCCGCTGGCTTTCTCCATCAACAACTCTATCTCGCTGTCGAAGGTGATCGCCGAGACGTTCCGTCCGATCCGCGCGATCCGCGCGAGGAACGCCGCACGGCTCTCCGGCGCCAGGAAGGGGCCGAAGGCGACCAGCGCCGGCAGCGGGATGCCGGGGTCGGCCTCGTAGGCCGAGATCACCCAGTCGATCAGCCCGTCGCCGTCGCCGCCGCCGCCGGCGGTGACCAGGATGAACGGCTCGGCCGCGACGCCGGGCTCGGCCCGGTCGGGACGGGGCGGGGGCGCAGCGCGGCGGAGGTAGCCGGTATAGGTCGTGCGGTCGGCGAAGTCGGCGCCGACGGGGAGCGCGGCCAGCGGCCGGTGGATGCGCGACAGCCCGTAGACCCAGATCTCGTCGTAGAAGCTGCGGACCGCCTCGGAGGACCCCTTGCGCTCCCATTCCGGCGCGAGCAGCTCGGGCGCGTCGAGGACGTCGCGCAGGCCCAGCACCACGCGGCAGTCGCGGGCGCGCAGATGCTCCAGCGTCGCCAGCATCTCGCCGTGGAAGCCCGTCGGCTCCTTGTCGACGATCAGCAGGTCCGGCCGGAAGTCCCGCGCGGTGCGCAGGACGATGTCGGCGCGCCGGGCCACCGTCTCCGGCAGCGGCACCTGCGGGTCGAGGCCGGCATAGCTGCCGTCGGGCCGCTTGGTCACGCCCGGCACCCGCACCGCGGAGACGCCGCGGGCGAAGGCGAACCGATCCACCACCGCGGAGCCGGAGACGATCACCGCCTCGACCTCGCCGGTGCCGGCGAGCGCGTTCGCGATCGTGCGCGAGCGGCGCAGGTGCCCGAGCCCGAAGGTGTCGTGGCTATAGATCAGGACGCGGCTCGCGCGCATCACGGTCTCATCCTCGAACGCCCCCTTGCCGCATCGCGATCCGCCTCTCGGCCGCGCCGCCGCACTCGCAGCGTCGCAGCCGGCCTGCGGTCGCACAAGCCGGGCCGCCGTGACAATGCCCGCGGGAGGACGGCCGTGACGGTCGGCGGCACCTGTGAGCTGTCGCACGCCCGCACTTCGCCTTTCCGTCGCAGGGTGACATGCGTGTGACGCGCGGGCCTACGAGGCTGTATGGGGAGCGTGGCGAAGGCCGGGGAGGGGTGATGCGCGATCTGGAGCCGACGCTCTTCGGCTATATCTGGCGGCATTCGCGGCGCGACCAGCTCGCGATCTGCGCCGTCGTGCTCGCGTCGCTGCCGTTCTACTTCGCCTCGCTCGACCTGCCCAAGCGCATCGTCAACGACGCCATCTCCGGCAAGGCGTTCAAGAACGGGCACGACACGGTCGACTTCCTCGACCTGATCATCCACTGGCCCGGCTGGCTCGGCGGCGACGAGGACGTGCTGTTCTCCGGCTTCCAGGTCGACCGCACCGGGTTGCTGTTCGGGCTGTCCGGGCTGTTCCTGACGCTCGTGCTGATCAACGGCGCGTTCAAATTCTGGATCAACCTGAGCAAGGGCGTCCTCGGCGAGCGCATGCTGCGGCGCCTGCGCTTCGAGCTGTTCTCGCTGATGCTCCGCTTCACGCCGGAGACCACCCGCGAGGTGAAGTCGTCGGAGACCGCGACCATCATCCGCGACGAAGTCGAGCCGATCGGCGCCTTCATCGGCGACGCGCTGGTGGTGCCGTGCTTCCTTGGGACCCAGGCGGCGACGGCGCTGATTTTCATCCTGATGCAGAATTTGTGGCTCGGCCTCGTCGCCGGGTCGATCGTGATGGTGCAGATCATCGTGATCCCGCGCCTGCGCCGCGAGATCATCCGTCTAAGCCGGCGGCGGCAGATCGCGTCGCGCAGCTTCGCCGGCCGGGTCGGCGAGGTGCTGGACGGGCTCGAGGCGGTCACCGTCAACGACACCGGCCGCTGGGAGCGCGCCGAGATCGGCGGGCGATTGTTCAGCCTCTACGATTTGCGATTGCGCATCTATCGACGCAAGTTTCTCGTCAAGTACCTGAACAACCTTCTCGCACAGATCACGCCATTCCTGTTCTACGCGATCGGCGGCTTGTTCGCGCTGCGCGGCCAGCTCGACATCGGCCAGCTCGTGGCGGTGCTGGCCGCCTACCGAGACCTGCCGCCGCCGCTGAAGGAGCTGATCGACTGGGACCAGCAGCGCCTCGACGTCGAGGTGAAGTACGAGACGGTCGCCGCCCACTTCGCGCCGCACCGGCTGCGGCCGTCCGAGCCCGAGGGCGAGGGCCTGGTTCGGCCGCTCGGCGGCCCGCTCGAGCTCGACGGCGTCAGCCTCAAGGATCCCCTCGGCGGCCCCGCGCTCGAACTCGGCGGCGTCAGCCTCGCGATGCCGGTGCAGGCGGCGATCCTGGCGCCGGCAGGCGGCCTCGGCCACGTCGTCGCACGCCTGGTCGCCGGGCTGCAGGTGCCGCAGGGCGGGACGGTGCGGGTCGGCGGCGTGGACGTCGCCACCCTGCCGCAGGCCCGGCGCGCCCGCGCGATCGCCTATGCCGGGCCGGAGCCGGTGCTGTTCCCCGGCACGATCCGCGACAACCTCGCCTACGGCCTGCGCCGGCGCCCGGTGATCCGCGACGACGCGGCCAGCCCCGAGCGCGCGCGGCGCCGCCGCGCCGAGGCCCGGCGCACGGGAAACCCGATCGAGGACGCGGGCGATCCGTGGATCGACTACGCCGCCCTCGGCGTCGCGGACGCCGCCGCCCTCGACGCCCGCATGCTCGACCTGCTGAACCGCCTCGGCATGGGCGACGACCTCTACCGCTTCGGCCTTGGCGCCTACAGCCTCGTGCGCCACGATTCCGACCCGGGGCGCCGGGTCGTCGCCGCGCGCCGGAACCTGCAGCAGCACTTCGCCGCCGCGGGCATGGGCGACCTCCTGATCCCCTTCGATCCGCGGCGCTACAACGAGCAGGCGACGATCGCCGAGAACCTCCTGTTCGGCGTCCCCACCGTGCCGGCGCTGACCGGGCGCGACCTCGCCGCCGAGCCGCGCTTCCGCGCCGCGCTGGACAAGCTGTTCCTGCTCGACGACCTCGCCCGGATGGGCGTGGCGATCGCCCGCAACCTCGTCGAGATCTTCCGCGACGTGCCTCCGGGCCATCCGCTGTTCCGACGGTTCTCGCTGATCGCGCCGGACGAGCTGCCGGTCTTCGAGCAGCGGCTCTCGGTGTTGGACGCCGACGAGACGCCCCCGGCCGCCGACAACGAGGCGTTCCTCGCCCTGGCGCTGGCCTACGTCGAGCCGCGCCAGCGCCTCGGCCTCCTCGACGGGCCCTATGAGGCCCGCCTCGTGGCGGCGCGCTACGCGATCCGCGAGGCCCTGCGGCGGGAGGACGGCGAAGAGGACGGCGAAGAGGACGTGGAGCCCTACGATCCCGAGCGGATCAACCGGCACAGCTCGGTGCTCGACACGCTGCTCTTCGGCCGGATCAACACCGCGCGCATGCACGGCGAGGCCGAGATCCAGCGCCAGGTCCGCCTCGTCGTGAAGGAGTTCGACCTCGAACGCGGCATCCGCCTGCGCGGGCTGGAGTTCAACGTGGGCAACCGCGGCCGCCTGCTCACGCCGCGCCAGCAGGCCATCGTGGATCTCGCCCGCGCGATCCTGCGGCGCCCGGAGATCCTCGTCGTTGACGGCACGATTCCGCATCTGGACGGCGGCGCCGACGCCCTGATGACGGCCGTGACCAGCGGCGGCCCGCGGATCAGCCTCCTGGCTGTCGCCGCGACCGACGCCGAGGCGGCGCCGTTCCCGGTGCGGCTGCGTTTCGACAAGACCGGCGCCGTGACCGTCGACGCAGAGCGGAAGCCGGAGACCCCGGCACCGGAAAACGCGACACCCGAAAACTTGGAACCGGAGACCCCGGCACCGGAGACCTCGGCACCGAAGACCTCGGCACCGGAAAACGCGACACCCGAAGTCTTGGAGCCGGCGGCACGCACGGCCTGATGCGGGCGACGAAACCCGTCTTGTCCGCTCAAGATGGCGGTATCGGAAACCGATTTCTCACCTTCGCCTCGACAAGATGCGGAAGAACCGTCATGGAATACGGTACGCGCTCGCGCGTTCCTGCCCCAAATCGAAGAGAATCATACGCCGCATGTTGCGCAGCCGTGTGCGACGGTCCTTTACCGTCGAGGTCAAGTCGAAGAACCGCCATACCCCGTCCTGGCCGGAAGACCCCACCCCGTCGCCCGTGAACTGGGCCGCGCTGGATCCGGCGCCCGAGACCCCGTCGCCCTTCGACGCGTTCTGGCCCGACGAGGCCGCCGCCCCGGCGCCCGCGGCGCCGGCGGAGAAGCCGCGGCGCATCCTGCCGAGCCTGATCGTGGCCGAGCCGGAGCCGGAGCCCGAGACGGTCGAGCCGGCCTCCGCGCGCGAGCCTCGACTGCCGCGGGTCCGGCGGGTGAAGCCGCCGCAGGCGCGCCCCGAGGGATCGCACGCCGAGGCTGCGCGGCCCGAGCTGGCGCGGCCCGCGGCGATCTGGTCGTTCGCCGACATCGCCGACGCCGCCTCCGAGCCAGCCGTCGCCGCGATCCCGCCGGTCCAGGCTCGCCCGACGCCGGTCGCCCCGGCGCCCACGGCGTCGCGCAAGGTCGTGACGCCCCGCACGGCCAAGCCCGCGCTCGCACCGGGCGAACGTTGGAAGCGGCGCCTGCCGCGCTCCTGCCGCTAGGACGGTCTGCACCGCGGGGGAGGCCGCCTCGCGGCCCGTGATCCAAGGATCATGGGCGCTTCTCCGTCAGGCCGCCCGGCGCACGGCGTAGCGATAGCGGCGGCCATCCGCGTCGAGCAGTTCGCTGTCCGAGGTCTCGCGCCAGACCACGTCGTCGTCCGGGCGCGCCGCATCGGTCAGCTCGGTGCCGCGCACGATGCTGAGGGCGAGGCCGGCGCCGTAATTGGTCGCGGCGGCCTCCGCGATGGCCGAGCCGATGTCGGCCTCGTCCGGCAGGCAGGCGAACAGGACGCCGTCGGCGATGGCGAGCGTATAGGTTCCCATGGCGCGCTCCGCGGTTTTCGAAGCGCCGGACCGTATGACCTGGGTTTCCCCGCGGAAGCCCGGCCGGTGGGATGCTGCAATGCGGTAGGCGACGGTCCAGGGCGCCGACGGGGCCGCTCCCCCGAGCGCAGGTGCGCGATGTCACGCGCCGGCCGGCTTCGGCCTCTGACGCGATCGTGTAGACATCACGAACCTTTCCCCGCCGCCGAACCCGCCGCACACCCATGACGGACCCGTTTCTCGATCGGCTCGCCGACCTCCTCGGCCCCGGAGGCCTCGTCGTCGGCGACGAGTTGGCGAGCCGGCCCGCGAGCTGGACCCGCGCCGCGGAGCCCTGCGCCGCGGCGGCGCTCGTGCGGCCCCGCAGCACCGAAGAGGTCTCGGCGGTGCTGGCGGCCTGCCACGCGGCGGGGCGCGTCGTCGTCCCGCGGGGCGGCGCCACGGGCCTCGTCGACGGCATCCTCTGCGCACCCGGCGACATCGCCCTGTCGCTGGAGCGCATGACCGGGATCGAAGCGCTCGATCCCCTGGCGATGACGATGGTGGTCCGCGCCGGCACCACCCTCGAGGCGGTGCAGGCGGCAGCGGAAGCCGCAGACCTGTTCTTCCCCCTCGACCTCGGCGCCCGCGGCTCGGCGACGGTCGGCGGCACGATCAGCACCAATGCCGGCGGCCTGCGGGTGCTGCGCTACGGCATGATGCGCGAGATGGTGCTCGGCCTCGAAGCGGTGCTCGCCGACGGCACCGTGGTGTCGTCGATGCGGCCGCTGATCAAGAACAACACCGGGCTCGATCTCAAGCAGCTCTTCGTCGGCACGGAAGGGACGCTCGGCGTGGTCACCCGCGCGGTGCTGCGCCTGCGCCCGGCGCCGGCCGGCTACGCCACCGCCGTCGTCGCCTGCGCCGACGTCGACGCCGCCGCCGCCATCCTTTCCCGCGCGCAACGGGCGTTCCAGGGCCGGGTCTCGTCCTTCGAGGGGATGTGGCCGGACTTCTACCGCGCGATGACCGCGCCCGGCCGCTTCGCCCCGCCGCTGCACCGGGAGCACCCGTACTACGCGCTGATCGAGGTCGAGTGCGTGCCCGAGGAGGAGCCGCGCTTCCTGAGCCTGCTCGAAACCCTGATGACGGAGGAGATCGTGCGCGACGCCGTGATCTCGGCCTCCGAGGAGCAGCGCCGCGCGCTCTGGCGCATCCGCGACCGGGTCGAGCTGCTGGGGGAGGCCGGGCTGGCCCGTCCGTTCGACGTCAGCGTGCCGCTCTCGGCCATGGCCGGCTACGTCGCCGAGGCGAGCGCCCGGATCGCCGCGATCCACCCGGATGCGGGCAGCGTCGCCTACGGCCATGTCGGCGACAACAACATCCATTGGAACACCGCGCAGCTGCCCGACCCCGCCCTCGAAGCGCAGGTGGAGGCGGCGATCTACGAGCCGCTCGCCGCGCTCCAAGGGTCGGTCTCGGCCGAGCACGGCATCGGCCTGGAGAAGCGCGGCAAGCTCGGGCTGTCGCGCTCCGCGGCCGAGATCGCGACGATGCGGGCGGTGAAGCGCGCGCTCGATCCCAAGGGCATCCTCAATCCGGGCAAGATCTTTTCGGATCCCGTGGACTGATCCGGCTAAAACCCGACGCGGTCGCCGCCCTTGAGGGACAACATCGCGCGGGCGTCGTCCGGCGTCGCGACCTCGAGGCCCAGCCCTTCGATGATGCGGCGGACCTGGGCGACCTGCTCGGCGTTCGATTGCGCCAGCCGCCCCGGGCCGCCCCACAGGCTGTCCTCCAGCCCGACGCGGACGTTGCCGCCCATCGCCGCCGCCATCGCGGCGATGTTCATCTGGTTGCGCCCGGCACCGAGCACCGACCAGCGGTACTGGTCGCCGAACAGCCGGTCGGCGGTGCGCTTCATGTGCATCACGTCGTCCGGGTGCGAGCCGATGCCGCCCTGCAGCCCGAACACCGTCTGGATGAACAGCGGCGCCTTCACCAGCCCGCGGTCGAAGAAGTACTTCAGATTGTAGAGGTGGGCGGTGTCGTAGCACTCGAACTCGAACCGGGTGTCGTTGCCGGCGCAGGTGGTGAGGATGTGCTCGATCTGACCGAACGAGTTGCGGAAGATGATGTCCTTGTTTCCGAGGTACGTCCGCTCCCACGCGTGCTTCAGGTCCGTGAAGCGGTCGAGCATCCCGAACAGCCCGAAGTTCATCGAGCCGAGGTTGAGCGAGGCGACCTCCGGCTTGAAGGTCGCGGCCGGGCGCACGCGCTCCTCGATGGTCATCGTCGGCGCGCCGCCGGTGGTGATGTTCACCACGCAGTTCGAGCGCTGCTTGATGACGGGCAGGAACTTGGCGAAGGCCTCGGGCGTCTGGTCCGGCTCGCCGGTCACCGGGTTGCGGGCGTGCAGGTGGACGATGGCCGCGCCGGCCTCCGCCGCGCCGATCGCCGCGTCGGCGATCTCCTCCGGCGTCACCGGCAGGTACGGCGACATGCTCGGCGTATGGATCGCGCCGGTGACGGCACAGGTGATGATGACTTTTCGCGCGCTCGCCATGGTCGCTCCGTCCCTGCCTGTCCGCCCGCTCCGGGTCGTTCGGTCCGGATTTAGGGCTGCCGGGTGCCGCGGGCAAAGCCCTGGCCGCAGGCTCAGGCCGGGCGCGACCCGGCCGCCGGCCGTCTCAGGCGGCGCCAGCCCATCGCCACGCCGGAGGCCGCGACCACCGAGCCGGCCGCGAGCAGCAGGAGCATGAACCCGTCCCAGGCCGGGCGGTGGCGCACCAGCAGCCCGAGGTCGAAGGTGTGCAGCAGCTCGAAACCCCAGCGCTCGGCCCGGCCCGACCGGTCGAGCCGGCTCAGGATCTCGCCGGTGGCGGGGTCGATGTGGAACCACGTCGCCGCCGGGTCGTCGAAGGTCACGCGGAGCACCGGCAGGCGGCGTCGGCGGTGGTGCGAGGTCCAGTAGAAGTCCTCGCGGTCGAGCCGGATCGCGTCCATCGATCCGGCCTCCGGGACCAGACGTCGGGCAGCCGCCGCGACCCGCCCGGGCGCGACCGTCGGCGTGCCGCAGCAGGGCACCTCCCGGCCGTCGCGGAAGGCGATCGGCGCGAGCGGCGCGCCGCCGAGCCAGGTGAAGCGCACCTCCGCCGCCTCCGCGCAGGCTTGGCCGCGGATCGATGCGAGGTCGAGCCCGGTGCGGGCGCCGGGCGCGTCGGCGTAGCGCTCCAGCATCGCCTGCGTCGGAGCGGACGGGGAGAACCAGCGGTTCGGGTTCATCGAGAGCCAGCCGCTGACGACGAAGCTCAGCAGCGTCAAGCCGCCGACCAGCCCGCCGACATGGTGCCACCGCGCCAGGCCGCGATAGGGCGTCGTCGCGCCGGAGGGATAGCGGCGTGCGAGCCGCAGCCGCACCAGCCCGAGGGCGAACCCGGTGAGGCCCGAGACCACCGCGATCCCGGACACCCACAGGATCACCACGCGCCACAGATCGGCCTTCGCCCGCAGCGGCGTGACGTAGAGCCAGTGCGGGACCGCGCCGAACCAGTTCCAGAACCGCTCGTGCCGCGTGGTGTCGAGCACGACGGCGCCGGTCGGCTCCGAGACGTAGAGCTCGGTGCCCTCCGGGTCGCCGAGCGCGATGCGGTGGAGCGGGCGCGCGGCGTCGTAGCGCTGGTGCACCGTCCACAGGTCGTAGGCGACGGTCTCGCGGAACGCCGGGTGCCGGCTGCGCGGATCGTGCCCCGCGACGGCGAGCGCCTCGTCGGGCGTCGCCGGGCCGATCGGGCGCCCGTCGACCGCCGAGACGGCGCGGCGCGCGCCGTCCCATCCGACGACGCGATAGACCGGCTCGGCGCCCCGCATCGACAGGCTTAAGCCCCGGGGAAAGCGCGCTTCGCCGGCGAGCGCCGCGTCGGGCTCCACCCGGACCGCGTCCCAGGCGATCGCGGGCAGGCCGGCGCGGCGCTCGGGCTCGGTGAGCGCGGGGTAGGCGACGTACATCATCACCGCGCCGCTCGCGAACCACATCGCGAAGAACAGGCCGGTGGCGATGCCGAGCCAGCGGTGGCCGAGATGCAGCCAGCGCTTGCCGGCCTTCGCCAACGCGCGTGCGGAGGACGCCATCTCAGAACGCCGTCGTGAAGGCGACTTCGACCGAGCGCGGGCGCCCGAGCAGCCAGTTCGTGCCGACGCCGTCCACCGCGTTGCCGCTGATCGCGTAGACCTTGTCGAACAGGTTGAAGACGCGGAACGACAGGCGCGAGGCCGGCGTGACCTGATGGTCGAGGCCGAGGTTGACCAGGCCGTAGGCCGGGCGCCGCGCGGTGTTGCCGAAGTCGCTGAACACCTCGCCGACATACTGGAACCCGACCCGCGCCTCCCAGCGCGGCGCGAAGGCGTAGTTGACCCAGAGGTTGGCCACGCGCTCGGGCACGTCGATCGGCTGCTTGCCGGCATAGGACACGGTCGCGCCGTCCACCGTCTGGTCGAAGGCGTCGTACTGCGCCCGCAGCAGGGCGAGGTTGGCGTCGAGCCGCCAGAGCGGCGTCACTTGCAGCGAGAACGCGGCCTCGACGCCGGTGGAGGATTGCCGCCCGACCTGGGTCGCGACGTTCGGCTGGCCCGGCACCGCCGAGATCAGGTTGTCCTTGACGATGCGGTAGCCGGCGAGCGTCCACTCGCCCCGGCCGTCCCAGAACACGCCCTTGGCGCCGACCTCGACCTGTTCGCCGGTGGAGAGCTTGAAGCCGGACAGCGACTGCGACAGTGTGATCAGGCTGTTGACCGGGTCGGTGGCGGTGGCGACCTGCGCGTAGAGCGCGGTGTCCGGCGTCGAGTTGAACACCAGCCCGAAGCGGTAGCCGAGCCCCTGGTAGGCCTTCTCGAACTGCGCGGTGCTCACGAGGTTCTCGCGTTGCAGGTTCGAGGCGTCGAAGCGGACGCCGCTGAGGAACGAGAGCCGGTCCGAGAGGATCAGCCGGTTCTCGGCGAAGACCGAGGCCTGGTCGGTGCTGGTGGCGTAGGCCGGGCTTGCGCGGCCGTTCACCGGAAACAGCCCCGGATCGTAGCCGACCAGCGGCACGCTGGTGACGAGCCCGGACCCCACGGTGGAGAAGTTGTTGGTGTGGCGGAAGTCGACGTGGTTCACGTCGAAGCCGGCCAGGAAGTCGTTGCGGAAGCCGAACAGCGTGCCCTTGAACGCGGCGTCGAACCGGTTCCCGACCTGCTCCTGTTGATGGTAGATCTCGGTGTAGTCGCTCCGGTCGACCAGGCCGGTGGTGCGGTTGAAGGCGTAGGTCTCGA
This sequence comes from Methylobacterium sp. WL8, assembly GCF_008040045.1. Classification (NCBI taxonomy): domain Bacteria; kingdom Pseudomonadati; phylum Pseudomonadota; class Alphaproteobacteria; order Hyphomicrobiales; family Methylobacteriaceae; genus Methylobacterium; species Methylobacterium sp. WL8. The sequence goes on from NZ_VRVF01000012.1 coordinate 46,338, forward strand.
CGTCGAACCAGTGGCGCCGGCTCTGCAGCCGGTAGGCGGTGTTGCGGATTGTGACGTCGGCGCTCGGCGTCCACTCGGTCTTGAACTGGGTCCAGTTGTCCGCCCAGGTGATCTTGGAGTCGCGGACGTTGTAGTTGCTGAACCGGATGCGGTCCAAGATGCGCCCCTCGACGAGCGGCGTCCCCCAGTAGCGCGCCGGCTCCTGGTAGCCGAGGTCGTGACTCAGGGTGAAGGCGAGGTCGGGCGTCGCCTGCAGCAGGAGCGCGCCCGAGACCGCGAGGTTGCGGAAGTCGCCCTCCGGGCTCATCCAGCCGCCGGCGCGGTTCCCGCTGACGTTGAGGCGGTAGGCGACCGCGTCGCCGATCGGGCCGCCGGAATCGAGCGCGAGCCGCGCGATGCCGTCCGAGCCGACCCCGGCCCGCACCACGTTGACGGGCGTGAAGGTCGGCTTCTTCGTCACGACGTTGATCACGCCGCCGATCGCCCCGTCGCCGTAGAGCACCGAGGCCGGCCCGCGCAGCACCTCGATGCGCTCGACGTTCCAGGTGTCGAACGGGAAGGTCACGGTGTTGGCGCCGACGAACAGTCGCGTGCCGTCGTAGAGCTGCTGGATCGAGTTCGGCCCCGAGAACCCGCGGCTGGTGAAGGCGCCGTTGCCGTTGCCCGGCGAGGCGATGGTGGTGATGCCGGTGGCGTTCTGCGTCACGGCCTCGGCGACCGTGTCCTGCCCGCGCAGGCGCGCGGTCTCGCCGGAGATGATGTCGACGCTGCCGGGGGTCTCCAGCGGCGTGAGGCCGAGGCGGCTCGCGCCGCGATCGGGCGTGCGCAGGTTGAGGCCGACCGGCGCCGCGCGGGTCGGGCCGACGCCGTCGCCGGACACCGTCAGGGTGTCGAGCAGGACGCTCGACGGCTCGCCCGCGGCCGGCTGTGCGCCGGCCTCCCGGGGAAGGCCGGACGCGGCGAACGCCGTGGCGGCCAGCAGCAGGCGACGGGTCGTGCGCCCGCAGGATCGTGGGGATTTCCGGAAAACGAACATGGATCGGTTGCGGCTCTGACGGCGCGGCGCAACGGCCTGCCTGCCCGGGTATCGACCACAAATGTAACAATGTTACAATCGTGCGGTCGCCGAAACGCGTGGCGGCCGTCGGCGCACGCGTGCCAGGCGGCTGCGTGGGCGTGGGTCGGCGCGGGTCTCGCGGCTGGCAAGGGCATGGACGGGGCGTGCGGACGCGTGTGGTGGCACGTCACCGCGAACGAGGCCGCCCCGCGTCCGCCCGATCGGGCGCACGCGTCTCGACACCCGCCGAGGCACCCCGCCCGACGCGTTTCGCGTGTGACCACGACTGACGGCAGGTCTCCTGGCTCGCGGGTCGCTGCCCCTCATCGTCTTCCCAGGTGCCGTGACCCAGTGACGTGTTGATGGAGGGCTCGCCGCTTACAGTTGCGGGGGCAGCCGCGGCATCAGGCAAGCGCTTTCGCGCCCGGTCCTCACCACGTTCCCTTTTGATCCCCGAAGGGAACCGTCCCGGCCAAGTGGCCGTGGCGGAGGCGCCGAGTCAACGGCTCGAATCACGACACTGTGGGTTGTGGCCCGGCGGCGACACGTGAAGCGCCTCCCGCCATGCGCCCTAAGCCGTGCGATCCGTCCCGCGCCGGCGCCTCGACGACGACGCTCGGCGGCAGCGTCCCGCCGGCGCCGCCCAGCACCGCGCCGAGGTTGCCGGGCGGGGCGGTCTCGGCGTCCGGCGTCGGCTCGCCGCCGGACGCGTGCTCGTCCGCCACCTCCGCCACCGCGCCCGGAGCGATGAGGCCGAGGCCGGCCGCGTGCCGGGCGATGGCGGTGCTGTCGGCGGCGATGACGAGGTGGCTGCCCGCTTCCGCCACCACCTGGGCCAACGCCTCGATCTCGCGGATGCGGTCGGCGTCGCGCGAGACGTTGCGGATGTAGACCGCCTTCACCCGGCCGGGATGGTCGGCGACGATCCGCCCGTACACCTCGGGGTCGTGCTGGCCGCTGTCGCCGATCAGCACGAAGGGCAGGTCGCGATAGAGCGACAGCATGTGGACGATCAGCGCGCGCTTGTGGTCCTCGGCCCGGCGGGGGAGGGGGTGCTTCCACGACAGGCCCCATTCGCGCAGGAACAGGATCGGGCCGACCGGGATGCCGTGGATCTTGAAGAACTCCGACAGCATCTCGTAGAGGCCCCACGGCGCCCGCGAGACGTAGAGCATCGGGTTGGCCTGGGTGCCGTCCGGGCCGACGTAGAGCGCCCGGTAGAGCGCGGCGACGCCGGGGAAGGCGACGCGGTTCTCGGCATCCTCCACGAACAGCCGCCACAGCATCTTCACCTTGTTGGCGACGCCGGTGCGCATCACCGTATCGTCGATGTCGCTGACGACGACGCAGCCGGTGGCGCCCGGCGGCACGAACACCTGGGCCCGCGCCTGCACGGGCGGCTCGGCCTCCAACGTCAGCGCGACCTCGTGCCAGCCCTGGTCGCCCGCGGGCAGGGATCGCGGGTTGAGGTGGACGCGGAAGTAGCCGTCGCGGTCGGTCTCCACCCGCGTCTGCGCGCCGCCGAAGCGCGCGGTGACGGCGGCGCCCTTCAGGGCCCGCCGGGCGATCCGCCGGGCGATGTCGCGCAATTCCGTGCGCAGGCTCTCGTCGCCCGGCGCGGTGTCGGGGTGCGACTGGCGGAAGATGCGGCCGATCAGGAAGATCTCGTCGGGCGAGCCGTAGCCGCGATAGGGCTCGATCACGATGCCGCCGCGCCCCTGCGCGCGGCGCACCGGCCGGGCGACGAGCTTCAGCGCCCGAATCGCGCCCTTCCTCCAACGCCGCACGCCTGCCCCCATCGCTTCCCGTCCGCCTCTGCCGTCCGCCTCTGCCGTCCGCCTTTGCGGCCGCGACGGTCAACGCCGCAACCGGCGCATCGGCACCCTCGCGCCGGCCCGTTCACGCGGGCGACCTTAAGGCTGCACCTCGGGCGAGCCTTCGGGGCCAGCTGGCCCGTCCATCAGCGGATGGAGGTCGCGCACCATGGACTTGAGGCGGTCGTCGAGGACGTGCGTGTAGATCTGCGTCGTCGAGATGTCGGCGTGGCCGAGCAACTCCTGCACGATCCTGAGGTCGGCGCCGTTGTGCAGCAGGTGGCTCGCGAAGGCGTGGCGCAGCACGTGCGGGCTGACCTTGTCGGCGCGAAGGCCTGCCGCCTCCGCCGCCGCCTTCAGGTCGCGGGCGAAGGCCTGGCGGGTGAGGTGGCCGCTCTCGCTGTCGGCGGGAAACAGCCATGGCGACTCGCCCGGCGAGGCGGCGAGATGCCCGCGCATCGCGTCGCGCGCCAGCTCGGTCAGCGGCACCAGGCGCTCGCGCCCGCCCTTGCCGCGGACCACGAGGTAGCGCTCGCGAGTGGACGCCGCCGAGCGCGGCAGCGCGATCAGCTCGGAGACGCGCAGGCCCGTGGCGTAGAGCAGTTCGAGCAGGCACAGCATCCGCCGCGCCCGGCGGGCCGGACCTTTCGCCTCGGCCGCATCCGCCGCGTCGGCCTGCGCGCGCGCCACCGCGAGCAGCCGGTCGACCTCGGCCACCGAGAGCACCTTCGGCAGCGTGCGGCCCCGGCGCGGGCCGGCGAGCGGCGCGCTCGGGTCGGATTCGGCCATGCCCTCGGCGTAGAGGAACTTGTGGAAGCCGCGGATGCAGGACAGCCGGCGCGCGGCCGACGCCGGCTTCAGGCCCCGCGGCTCGAGGGAGGCCACGTAGGCGCGAAGGCCCGCCGCCTCGATCTCGGCGAGGTCGAGACCTTCGTCGGCCAGGTAGCCGAAATAGTCGTCGAGGTCGCGCCGGTAGGCCTCGAGGGTGTTCTTCGCGGCCCCGCGCTCGGCGGCCAGCATGTCCAGGTAGGCCGCGATCTCGGGGGGCGTGCGCGGTTCGGGCTCGGGCGGGCGCGCCCGCCTCACCGAGCGCCCGGCTGGAGCTTCGAGGCGGGGATGGCGACGCTCATCTCCCGCGGCGTCGGCGTCACGAAGGTCGCGAGCGCGAACATGCCGGCGAAGACGAGGCCTGCCAGGATCGCGAGGGTGGCGAAGAAACGAAACAGGGTCGGCACAGGGGGCGAACCTCGGGGCACGCGGACGCAAGGGTACGTGGGCCGCAGCGGGAACGGTGCGTGTTTTGCGCTGCGGCACCTCGGGTTGCACCACGCCGCCGCGGCGCTGGCAAGGCCCGCGGAGACACAGCGCGCGCGCGATTCGCGGAGACCACGCGGCGAACGCGCCTGCCCCGAGATACCGGGGGGCAGGGGGACAGGGAGGCGGGCCGCATGGGTGATAACCCCTCGGACTTGGTATATGACCCGGGGCTTCGCCGCCTGCGCGCCCGCACCCGCCGATCCGCCCGTCCGTTGCCAGCTATGCCGAGCCCCTTCAGATGACCACGCCCGAGCCGACGGGCGATCCGATCGAAGCGCGCCTGCGCCGGGCCCTCGGCTCGCGCTCGATCGTGCTCGTCGGCCTGATGGGGGCGGGCAAGAGCACCGTCGGCCGACGCCTGGCGAGTCGCCTGGGCCTGATCTTCAAGGACGCCGACATCGAGATCGAGGCGGCCGCCGGGCTGACCATCCCCGACATCTTCGCGATCTACGGCGAGCCGAGTTTTCGCGACGGCGAGGAGCGGGTGATCTCGCGCCTGCTGCGGGCGGGGCCGCTGGTGCTGGCCACCGGCGGCGGCGCGTTCATGCGCGAGACGACCCGGGCGCGGATCGCGGAATCGGGCGTCTCGGTCTGGCTGAAGGCCGAGCTCGACGTCCTGATGCGGCGCGTGCGCAAGCGCGGCAACCGCCCGCTGCTCCAGACCGAGGACCCGGAGCGGACCATGCGCGACCTGATGGACCTGCGCCATCCGGTCTACGCCGGCTCCGACGTGACCGCGCTGTCCCGCGACGTCGCCCACGACCGCGTCGTGCAGGACGTGCTCGACGCCCTCGACGCCTACCTCAACCCGCCCGACGAGAGCCGCGCGGTCGCCGCGCAGTGAACCCCGCATGACCGATCCGCTCACCGTCCACGTCCCCCTCGACCAGGGGCGCGACTACGACATCCTGATCGGCCGCGGCCTGATCGCCGGCGCCGGCGCCCGCGTCGCGGCTTTGGGCGGCAAGGCGGCGGTGATCGTCAGCGACGAGACCGTGGCGTCGCTCTACGGCGACGCCTTGCGCGCGAGCCTGGAGGACGCGGGCCTGCGCTCGGGCCTCGTCGCAGTGGCGCCGGGCGAGGCCTCGAAATCCTACGCGACCTATGCCGCGGTCTGCGACGGCCTGCTGGCGCACAAGGTCGAACGCGGCGACCTCGTGGTGGCGCTCGGCGGCGGGGTGGTCGGCGACCTCGCGGGCTTCGCCGCGGCGACCCTGCGGCGCGGCGTGCGCTTCGTGCAGGTGCCGACGAGCCTGCTCGCCCAGGTCGATTCCTCCGTCGGCGGCAAGACCGGGATCAACTCGCCGCTCGGCAAGAACCTGATCGGCGCGTTCCACCAGCCCCGCCTCGTGCTGGCCGACACGGCCACCCTCGACACGCTCTCGGAGCGCGAGATGCGGGCGGGCTACGCCGAGGTCGCCAAGTACGGCCTCATCGCCGACGCCGGGTTCTTCGACTGGTGCGAGGCCCATTGGCGCGGGATCTTCTCCGGCGGCCCGGAGCGCGACGAGGCGGTGGCGATCTGCTGCCGCGCCAAGGCCGGCGTCGTGGTCCGCGACGAGCGCGAGGACGGCGAGCGCGCGCTCTTGAACCTCGGCCACACCTTCGGCCACGCGCTGGAGCGGCTCACGGGCTACGAGTCCGCCCGCCTCGTCCACGGCGAGGGCGTCGCGATCGGCTTGGCGCTGGCCTTCCGCTTCTCGGCCCGCCTCGGCCTGTGCCCCGGCCAGGATGCCGGCCGCGTCGCCAACCACCTCGCGCTCGCCGGCCTGCCGACCACGCTCCAGGCCGTGCCCGGCGGCTGCGGCGACGCCGACGCGCTGCTCGACGCCATGGCCCAGGACAAGAAGGTGAAGGACGGCGCGCTGACCTTCATCCTCGCCCGCGGCATCGGCCAGAGCTTCATCGCCCCGGGGATCGAGACCAACGCGGTGCGGGCGTTCCTGCAGGACGAGCTGGGGGCGGCGTGACGCGCCGCGCCGGGCCCGGCACCCTGCGTTAACCGTCCGGGCGCTATCCTGTCGGCCTCGCCGGGTCGGAAGCACTGCACATGCGCGCGTCATCGGGTATCGCCGTGCGCCCGGGCGGCGATGCGGACCTCCGGAGCCTCTTCACGGACGACGCACGCCTGCTGCGCTTCGCCCGGCTCGCGGCTGCCTTCCTCGCCCCCGTGACCCTCGTCCTCGCTTTCGCGGCCTGCGGCTTCGGTCCGGACCCACGGCACAACTGGCTTGGCGACGTCGTCGGCAGCGACCTCTCACAGGTCTGGGTCGCCGGGGCGCGGGCGCTCGCAGGGCGCGCCGCCGAATCCTACGAGCTGGCGGTGCATCTCGCGAACCTCGCCGCCGCGTTCGGGCCGGAATGCCGCTTCGCGTGGCATTATCCCCCGGTCTTCCTGATTCCGGCGGCGGGGCTCGCCGCGCTCTCGCCGCAGGTCGCGATCCTCGCGTGGATGACGCTGTCGCTCGCCGTCTTCACCGCCGCCACGTTCGTCGCGACCGGGCGGCGCGACGCGGTGCTGATCGCGCTCGCCCACCCGTTGGTGTTCTGCAACCTCACATACGGCCAGAACGGTCTCATCACCGCGGGTCTGCTGACGCTCGGGGCGACGCTCGTCGATCGCCGTCCGTGGCTCGCAGGCCTGTGCTTCGGGCTGGTCGCGTACAAGCCGCAGCTCGCGGCCTTCGCGCCCGTCGTACTGCTCCTGACAGGACGCCGCGAGGCGCTCGCGGCCTGCCTCGGCACGGCGCTCGCCCTGTGCCTCGCCTCCGTCGCGCTCTTCGGTCTCGACCCGTGGCGCAGTTTTCTCACGACGCTGTCTGAGACGGACCGGCTCCTCCTGCGGGATGCCGCCGCGGGCCTCGACATCAACTTCAGCGCCTTCGGCACCATGCGCCTCGTCGGCGGCGGCATGTCTGCGGCATGGGCGTTCCAGGCCGGCGTCACCGGCGCGACCTTCGCCCTCGCGTGGCGGGTCTGGTCCCGCTGCGCGGACACGCACCTGCGCGCCGCGACCCTGCTCGCCTGCGTCCCGATGGCCTCGCTCTACCTGCCGATCTACGACCTTGCGCCGCTGATCCCGGCAACGATCCTGCTCGCCATCGCAGCCCATCGCGCGGGTGGGCTTCGCGGCTACGAGCGGGGGTTGATGATCCTCGCGCCCCTCACCGCCGCGTTCCGGCCGCTCGTCAACGAGACCGGCATCCCGTTCGGCTTCCTCTTCGCCGCCGCGACCCTGCTCTGCGTCGCCGCGCGCGCCCTCCCGGCGATGCCGCCGCGCAAGGTCTCGACGGTCGCGCACCCAGCCTGACGGCGGAGCCGGCTCAGTCCCGCGGCGAGGCCGCGCCCGCGTGAATCTGCGGGGGGATGCGGGCAACGCCCGAGAAATCCCGTATGACGGGGCGGACCCCGCGCCGCGGTCGCGCGGGGTCCGCCAACGCCTGGAACGCAAGCCTCCGAACCATGGAAACCCACACCGACCTCTGGCTGGCCGCGAGCATCGTCGTGATCTCGCTGCTGCTCTCGGCCTTCTTCGCCGGCGCGGAGACCGCCTTCACCGCGGCCTCCCGCGCGCGGATGCACACGCTGGAGGAGGCGGGCGACGCCCGGGCCGGCATCGTCAACCGCATCCTGGCGATCCGCGAGCGCTTCATCGGCGCGATGCTGATCGGCTACAACATCGTCGCCATCGGCGCCTCGGCCTTCATGACGAGCGTGCTGACCGCGATCTTCGGCAAGAGCGGCGTGATCTACGCCACCGTCGGCATGTCGGTGCTGGTCATCGTCTTCGCCGAGGTGCTGCCGAAGACCCTCGCCATCTCGAAGCCGGACAAGGCCGCCCTGCTGATGGCCCGCCCCGTCGCCTTCGCGGTGGCGGTGATGGGGCCGCCCGCGATCGCGATCGAGAGCCTGGTGCGGCTGATGCTGCGTCCGTTCGGCGTCACCATCGGCGACCACCAGTCGATCCTTTCGGCGACCGAGGAGATCCGCGGGCAGGTGGCGCTGCTGCACCGGGAGGGCGGCGTGGCCAAGGCCGAGCGCGACATGCTCGGCGGCCTGCTCGACCTCTCCGACCTCTCCGTCTCCGAGGTGATGGTCCACCGCACCAAGATGCGGATCATCAACGCCGACCTGCCCTCCGAGGAGATCGTGCGCGAGGTGCTGGCCTCGCCCTACACCCGGATGCCGCTGTGGCGCGGCACCACCGAGAACGTCGTCGGCGTGCTGCACGCCAAGGACCTGCTCCGGGCGCTGGACGCGGCCGGCGGCGACGCCTCCGGCCTCAAGGTCGAGGCGCTGGCGCTCGAGACCTGGTTCGTGCCCGACACCACGAGCCTGCGCGACCAGCTCAAGGCCTTCCTCTCGAAGAAGACCCACTTCGCCCTCGTCGTCGACGAGTACGGCGAGGTGATGGGCCTGATCACCCTGGAGGACATCCTCGAGGAGATCGTCGGCGACATCGCCGACGAGCACGACGTCACGGTCTCGGGCGTGCGGCCGCAGGGCGACGGCTCGGTCAACGCCGACGGCGGCGTCCCCATCCGCGACCTCAACCGGGCGATGGACTGGCACCTGCCGGACGAGGAGGCGACCACCATCGCCGGCCTCGTCATCCACGAGGCGCGCGCCATTCCCGACCAGGGAACCGCGTTCAACTTCCACGGCTTCCGCTTCCAGGTCCTGCGCAAGTCCAAGAACCGCATCACCACGTTGCGGATCACGCCGTTGGAGGCCGCCGGCAACAAGCGCGGCGACGGGTAAGGTATCAAAGCCTGAGCTGTCGCGAGGATGCGCGACCGAGAGAGCCGAGCAAGAGGTTGAAGACAAAAAATGCCTAACCTATGATAAGTCCGCTAGGTTTTATGTCGTCGTGGCAGAAGCTTTAGGCGTTATTTATCACCTCGAATAACAATGTTGAAAATCTCGGGACGCAGGGGTGCAGAGGCAGTCCCGACCTCGGAGTGATCTGCGGGATACGGCAAGCCGTCCATGCGTCTCGACATCCCGACCCTCCTGTTGGTGACGTTCGTCCTCACGTTCCTCGTGGGCGTGCTGTTCCTGCTCTCCTGGGTGCAGGCGCGCGGGACGCGCGCGCTTGCGATCTGGGGCGTCGCGCACCTCGGCGGCGCCGTCGCGTCCGGTGGGCTGGCGTTGCGCGGCATGATCCCCGATTGGGTCTCGATCGGCGTCGCCAACGCCGTCATGATCGCGGTGTACGGGCTGATCTGGAGCGGCGTGCGGGCTTTCGAGGGGCGGACGCTGCGCCTCGCCCTCCCGGTACTTGGCGGCGGTGTCTTCGCGGTGGCCTGCCTCGTGCCGGGCTTCTACGAGTCGATCGCGGCGCGGGTCGTCCTGGCCTCGTCCATCGCCGCCGGCTTCTGCGGGGCGAGCGCCTACGAAATCTGGCGCGGGCGCGCGGAACGGCTGGTGTCGCGCTATCCGGCGATGGTCCTGCTCTGCGCCTACGGGCTCTGCTACGCCATCCGGATTCCCGCGGCGCTGATCGCTCCGCTTCCGACGGGACCCGACGCCCTGCAATCGCCCTGGGTGGCGATCCTGTGCTTTGCCGCGATGCTGTTCACGATCGCCATCGCCTTCACGTTCATGGCGCTGACGAAGGAGCGGGCCGAGCGGTCGCAACGGCTCGCCGCGTCGATCGATCCGCTCACCGGCATCGCCAACCGCCGCGCCTTCGTCCGGGAGGCCGAGGCGCTGCTGGCGCGGCCATCGCCGGCTGCGCTGCTGCTGTTCGACCTCGACCACTTCAAGCGCGTGAACGACACCTACGGCCATGCGGTCGGCGACGGGGTGCTGGTGGCGTTCTGCGCCCTGGGACGGGCCCTGCTGCCAACGGAGCGGGTGTTCGGGCGCCTCGGCGGCGAGGAGTTCGCCTGCCTGATCCCGGTGGACGGTCCGGAGGAGGCGCGCCGGGTCGCGGTGCGGTTCGGCCGCGCCTTCGCCGCCCTGCGCCTGCCGACGCTGCCGAACCTTCGGGTCGGCGTCAGCATCGGCCTCGCGGTGAGCCGGCCCGGAGACGCGGATTTCGACGCCCTGATGCGCCGGGCCGACCTCGCGCTCTACCGCGCCAAGCACAACGGCCGCAGCCGCACGGAACTTGCCGACGTGGAGCTGCCGGACGCGCGCCCCGACCGGTCCAAGGCCTGGGCTCAGGCGGCCGAGTAGGCCGCGGCGCCGAGGCGCGTTCGCGCGGCGGCGTATTCGCGTTTGAGCCGTTCGACCAGTTCGGCCACGGGCGGCGCGTCTTCGATGGTCCCGACGCCCTGGCCGGCGCCCCACACGTCGCGCCACGCCTTCACCCGGCTGCTGCCGAAGTTCATCGCGCTCTTGTCGACCTGCGGAAGGCTGTCTGGATCGAGCCCGGCGGCGCGGATGCTCGGGCTGAGGTAGTTGCCGGGCACGCCCGTGAAGAACGGCGTGTAGAGGATGTCGGCCGCCGCGCTCCCGGCGATCATCGTCTTGTAGGTGTCGGCGGCGTTGGCCTCCGCCGTCGCGATGAAGCGGGTGCCCATGTAGGCGAGGTCGGCGCCCATCGCTTGCGCCGCGAGGATCGCGCCGCCCGTGGTGATCGCACCCGACAGGATGATCGGCCCGTCGTAGAACCGCCGCACCTCGCCGAGGAGGGCGAACGGGCTCAGGGTGCCGGCATGGCCGCCTGCGCCGGCGCAGACCAGGATCAATCCGTCCACCCCCGCCTCCAGCGCCTTCTCGGCGTGGCGGACGGTGGTCACGTCGTGGAACACGACGCCGCCATAGCCATGGATCGGCCGCACGACGTCGTCCGGCGCCCTGAGCGAGGTGATCACGATCGGAACCTGATGGGTGACGCAGGCGGCGACGTCCCGGGCGAGGCGGTCGTTCGAGGCGTGCACGATCTGGTTGACCGCGAACGGCGCGATCGTCCGGGTCGGCTCCGCCGCCCGCGCCACGGCGAGCGTCGTGGTGATGCGCGTCAGCCAGGTATCGAGCAGTTCGGCCGGGCGGGCGTTCAGCGCCGGGAACGACCCGACGATGCCGGACAGGCATTGGGCGATCACGAGGTCGGGGCCGGACACGATGAACAGCGGCGCGGCGATCACCGGCAGCGCGAGCGTGCCGCGCAAAGCCGCCGGCAGGCGGTCGTCCGATGCGAGAGCCGTCATGCGCCTGGTGCCTATCGATGTCCGATGCCGGATCAAGCGCCGAGGAGACGGCCCGTCAAGACCTCCGATTTCGCCGGTGTGACGGCGCGTACCGCGGGAGCCCGGAACCGGGGCGCGATCATGCTCTCCGCGATCACGCAGGGCATGGTCCGATTCCTGCTGACCGGACCGCAACCAGCCGAACCAGAGGATGCCGACGTGAGCGGGACGACCGACGACACGATCCTCGACGGGCCCGAGGCCTTGCGCGCGCATGTCGGCGCGATCCGGCCGATGGCCGAGCACAAGGTTCTATCCAGGCTCGATCACTTCGCCCGCGACTTCATCGCGCTTTCGCCCTTCCTCGTCCTGGCCTCGATGGACGTGGAGGGACGGGCCGACGCGAGCCCACGGGGCGACGCGCCGGGCTTCGTCCAGATCCTCGACGACGCGACGCTGCTGATCCCCGACCGCCGCGGCAACAACCGCGTCGACAGCTTCGGCAACGTGCTCGGCAATCCAGGCGTCGGGCTGATCTTCTTCGTGCCGGGCATCGACGAGACCCTGCGGGTCAACGGCCGCGCGGCGCTGGTCACGTCGCCGGATCTGCTTGCCCCGATGGCCGCCCAGGGCAAGGTCCCGACGACGGGTCTGCGCGTGACGGTGGAGGAGATGTTCTTCCACTGCGGCAAGGCGCTGATGCGCGCCAAGCTGTGGTCGCCGGCGGTGCGGGTCGAGCGCACGAGCTTCCCGAGCCTCGGCCGCATCCTCGCCGAGCAGGGCGGCACCGTCAGCGTCGCGGACGCCGAGCGGGCCACCGAGGAGGCGTACCGCACGCGGCTGTATTGAGAGGCGGGACCGCCGGGAAAACCGGCGATCCCGCGACGGTCTCATTCGGCTTCGGGGGCGATCGGCTCCAGGCCGCCGATGTGGCGCTGGGCGTAGAGCGGCAGGCCGATCTGGCGGATCAGCTCCTGCTGCGTCTCGAGGAAGTCGATATGGCCTTCCTCGTCCTCGGCCAGGTCCTCGAACAGGCGCTTCGACACCCGGTCGTTGATCGAGTCGCAATACTTGGCGGCCTCGAGGTAGAGCGCGCGCGCCTCGCACTCGGCGGCGAGATCGCAGGCGATGATCTCTTCAACGTTCTGGCCGATCCGCAAGGGATCGAGCTCCTGGAGGTTGGGGAAGCCGTCGAGGAACAGGATCCGGTCGACGAACCGGTCCGCGTGGTTCATCTCCTCGATCGATTCCTTGCGCCAGAACTTGGCGAGGTCGATGTAGCCCCAGTCGTTGAGCATCCGGAAGTGGAGCCAGTACTGGCTCACCGCCGTCAACTCGCTGCGCAAGCCGCGGTTGAGATACTCGATGACCTTGATGTCGCCCTTCATGAAACCCGTTCTCCCCTTGACGCTTGCGAGGGAAAAGCCGGGCCACGCCTCAGGCGGCGATCCCCTCCTCTGCAGGCTGGACCTTTCCCAAACTGCAGCCGGTTGCGCAACCCGTCGCGCAGGCATGGGCCTCGTGTCCCGCCTCGATCGCGGCGCCGGCCAGCGCGTTCTGCATGATCGCGCGGATGGTGCGGGCGCATCGGCCGCATTTCGGGCTGCAGCCGAGGCAGGCGTAGACCTGGGCCGGCGTGCGCGGACAGCCGGGCCCGTCGCCGAGGCACCCGCGCACGGCGCCGTCCGAGAGGACGTTGCAGGAACAGACGATCATACGATCCAAAACCCGATGGTTGGAGGCTCGTTTCCTTCGTCGACCTCGACGCCTGCGAGGCCGGTCACCGTACGCCGTCCCGGCCCTGTCGGACCGCCTTCCAGTTTAGAATTCTTGAAAACTATGCGTTTTCAAGACCTTAGCTTGCGGGCCACATGCCATCCGACGCCGCGCCGGTCAAGGCTTTGGCGATCACGAGCGCACGATCCCATCGCGCGCCAGCGTCTGCGCGGCCCGTCGGCCTACTGCGCCAACTCCTTCAACCCGAGGCGGATGAGCACCTTGGTCTCGGCGCCTTCGCCGGCCGAGCGCAGGGCGGCTGCGATCGCGGCCGAGGCCTGGAGCTGGGCGTAGCCGAGGTTGACCAGCGCCGAGATCGCGTCCGCGACGGGCTGGGGCGCGGAGCGGTTTTCCACCGCGCCGGCCAGCGCGACCAAAGCCGGGTCGAGGGGCACGAAGGACGGCGCCTTGTCCTTCAGCTCCGCGACGAGGCGGGCGGCGAGCCGCGGGCCGACGCCGGGCGCGCGGGCGATCGCGGTCTTGTCGCCCAGCGCGATCGCCGAGGCGAGCTGCGGCGGCTCCAGCACCGAGAGCAGCCCAAGCGCGACCTTCGAGCCGACGCCCTGCACCGTCTGGAGCAGGCGGAACCACTCGCGCTCGGCGTCCGAGCGGAAGCCGTAGAGCCGGATCATGTCCTCGCGCACATGCGTCTCGATCGAGAGGTCGGCCGGTTCGCCGGCCTTGGGCATGCGCTGCAGCGTGCGCGCCGAGCAATGCACCACGTAGCCGACGCCCTGCACGTCGAGGATGACGAAGTCCTCGCCGAAGGAGTCGACCACGCCCTTGAGCTTCCCGATCATGAGATCCCGATCATCCGCGCGGCGCGTCCCGCTCGATCTGCGCTGCCTACAGAATGCGGCCCCGCGCCGCCATCCACGGCATCCAACGCGGTACGAGCCTTGAGGGCGGCCAAGCTTCGTGAGATCACGGCCCGGAAACCTTCGGTCACAATCACAGGCGATCCCGATGCGCGGACCTCTGCTCCTCCTGGCGTTCGCGCTCGCCCTCGCGCCGGCGCGGGCCGCCGAGACCGCGGCCCCGAGCGCCGACCCGACGCAGGTGCGGCCGGGCGCCTACCGCCTCGATCCCGACCACGCCAAGATCACGTGGTCGCTGAGCCATCTCGGCTTCTCGACCTATTACGGCCAGATCACCGACGTCGCCGGCGACGCGGTGCTCGATCCGAGGGACCCGGCCAAGATCCGACTCACGGTCACGATCGGCACCGACAGCGTCACAGGCGTGAACCCGAAGCTCGACGCGCACCTCAAGGCGCCGGACTTCTTCGACACCGCGAAGTTCCCGAGCGCGACCTTCGTCGCAACCGCGGTCGAGGCGACGAGCCCGACCACGGCGCGGGTCACCGGCGACCTGACGCTGCGCGGCATCACCAAGCCGGTCGCCTTCGACGCGACCTTCAACCAGGCCGGCATCCACCCGGTGGACAAGGCCTACACCGTGGGCTTCGACGGCCGCGCTGTGCTCAAGCGCTCGGATTTCGGCATCGACGCCTACCTGCCGGTGCTCGGCGACGAGGTGGTCCTGCGCCTCGAAGGCGAGTTCAAGGCGGTGAACTGACGGGCTCAGCCGAGCTTGGCCAGGGCCGCCGCGATCCGCGCGGCGCCGGGGCCTGCCGCGCCGGGGGGCGGGTTGGCGCGCTTCAGCGCATGCGCGCCGCGATGGTTGACGTGGGTGATGGCGATGGCCAGCGCGTCGGCCGCATCCGCGACCTTGAACTCGGCCTTCGGCAGCAGGAACCGCACCATCGCCTGGATCTGCACCTTCTCGGCGTGGCCCGAGCCGCAGACCGACTTCTTGATCAGGTTCGCCGCGTATTCGAACACCGGCACGCCGGCCAGCGCCGGCACCAGCAGGGCGATGGCGCGGGCGTGGCCGAGCTTCAGCGTCGCCTGCGCGTCCTTGTTGACGAAGGTCTCCTCCACCGAGACCTCGTCGGGCGAGAAATCCCGCACGATCCGGGTGATGCCCTCGTGCAGCTCGCGCAGGCGCAGCGCCAGCGGCAGGTCGCCGTCCGAGGTGACGACGCCGCAATCGACGTAGGCGAGCTTGGCGCCGGTCACCGTCACCATGCCCCAGCCGGTGCGGCGAAGGCCCGGATCGATGCCGAGGATGCGGATGGGCGTCATGGGCGAGACCTCGGGCGCGGGGCCGGAACGCCACGCCCGCCCTGTGTGAGCACATAGCGTGAACGATCGGTTTCGCCAAACGGTCGCGGGCCGGCACCTTTCGCATTCGGCGCGGCCGAACTACCGTCCGTCGCGCGGGGCGTGACCGGAACCGCGCCGGAGCGATCGAGGGGGCAGGCGGATGAACACCTTCGACTGGCTGGTGCCGACCCTGGCCTTCCTCGCCCCGATGGCGCCGATGCGCCCGGAGCCGCCCAAGCCCTTGCGCGGCAGCGCCTGGGCGGCGGGCATGGTCATCGGCAGCGTCTGCCTGATGATGGTGCTGCCGATGTTCACGATCTGGAGCTTCTGGGGGCCGCACGACTCGTTCCAGACCCGCTGCGAGGCCTCCGGCGGACGCGTGCTGCAGGACCCGGCGGTGGGCGTCGCGCCCTATCGCTGCGACCGCAGCGGGACGGTCTCGCTCCGCTGAGGCCTGAGCCTTACGCCTCGAGCTTGGCCACCAGCGCGTCGGACAGGGCGAAGTTGACGTAGACGTTCTGCACGTCGTCCTGGTCCTCGATCACCTCGACGAGGCGGATCAGCTTCTCGCCGGTCTCGTCGTCGACGTCGATCGTGTTCTGCGCCTTCCAGACGAGGCCCGTGCGGGTCGGCTCGCCGAAGCGGGCTTCGAGCGCCTTCGAGACCTCGCCGAAGGAGTCCTGCGCGCAGGTGATCTCGTGGCCGGCCTCGTCCGAGCGCACGTCGTCGGCGCCGGCCTCGATCGCGGCCTCGATCATCGTGTCGGCGTCGGCCACCGAGGCCGGGAACGCGATGACGCCGACGCGGTCGAACATGAAGGCGACGGCGCCGGTCTCGGCGAGGCTCCCGCCCGATTTGGTGAAGGCCGAGCGCACGTCGGAAGCCGTGCGGTTGCGGTTGTCGGTCTGCGCCTCGACGATCAGCGCGGCGCCGCCCGGGCCGTAGCCCTCGTAGCGGATCTCCTCGTAGGTCTCGCCGTCGGCGCCGGACGCCTTCTTGATCGCGCGCTCGATGTTGTCCTTGGGCACGTTTTCGGCGCGCGCCGCGATGATCGCCGCGCGCAGGCGCGCGTTCATCGCCGGATCGGGCAGGCCGAGCTTGGCCGCCACGGTGATCTCGCGGGCGAGCTTGCCGAAGAGCTTCGAGCGGACGGCGTCCACCCGGCCCTTGCGGTGCATGATGTTCTTGAACTGGGAATGGCCGGCCATGGCGTCGCGCGTTTCTTGGGTGTCGTGGGGATTCTGCGGTTTATACGCGGGCGGAACGCGACGAGGCAACGCGGGCCGCAGGTGGGCTGGACGATCCGGAAAGAACCATCGCCTCGCACGTTGGCCCCCACGATCGCCGTGCATCGCGACGGCCATGGCGAAGGAACGACACGGACGTGACGACCCACCCGACCACCGAACGAAGGTACTGCGCGGAAATGGCCGACGCCTGGGCGAAACGCGAGGATCGCCGCGGCGACGGCACGCGCGATCTCCGGCGTACTGAGAGCCGCCGGTGGCCGAAGCTCGGCTTGGCCGCGGTTCTCGGGCTGGTGGCCGGCGCGACGCTGTTCGCCACGGAAGCGAAAGGCCGCGGCACCCCGCGCTCCCGGCCCACGCGTCGCGACTGACGGCTCAGGCGCTTGCGTGCCAGGCCCGCAGGCCCGCGAGCGTCACCACCCCGTCGGCCCAGGCGACCCCGAACACGTGCCGGTGCGGATGCCCCGGTTCGCCGAGGTCGGACACCGCCGAGAAGGCGCCGTCGAGGCGATGGCTTTCGGTGTAGCGGCTGCGCGTCGCCAGCACCGGCAGGCCGGCGTCGAGCGCCGAGCGGATGCCGGCGGCGGAATCCTCGAACGCGATCGCCTCCGACGGCGCGATGCCGAGGCGGCGGACCGCGAGGTCGAAGATGTCGGAGGCCGGCTTCTTGCGGGCCGCCTCGTCGCCGGAGGCGATCACGTCGAAGGGCCGGTCGCCGGCGGGGAAGTTGACCGCGAGCAGCGTGTCGACGTTGGCGCGGGTCGTCGTGGTGGCGATCGCGAGGCGGACGTCGTCCGCCCGCGCCTCGGCGATGAGCCTGGCGACGCCGGGGCGCAGCGCCAGCGCGCCCTCCGAGACGAGGCCGCCGTAGATCGCGGTCTTGCGGGTGTGGATCTCCGGCATGCGGGCGCGGAGGTCCGCGGCGTCCCCGTGCCGGGTCGCGACGTAGTGGGCGAGCCGTTCCTTTCCGCCCATCACGGTCAGCAGGTCGGCGTAGCAGGCGGAGTCCCAATGCCAGGACAGGCCGAGCTCGGAAAAGGCTTGGTTGAAGGCCTGGCGATGCAGGTCCTCGGTCTCGGCCAACGTTCCGTCGACGTCGAAGATCAGCGCCTTCAGCATGACGACGGCATCAGCATGCGATCGATCCGCCGCCCGCGGCCTCGGCGCCGGCCCGGATCGCGGCGATCCGTTCGGCGTAGCGGTCCGGCCCGTCCTTGAACACCGCGTTGCCGGCCACGAACACGTTGGCGCCGGCCGCCGCCGCGCGGCCGACCGTGTCGGCGTCCACCCCGCCGTCGACCTGGATGTCGATGGCGCGGCCAGCACACATCGCCTTCACGCGCGCCACCGTCTCGAGCGCGCTGCCGATGAAGCTCTGGCCGCCGAAGCCCGGGTTCACCGTCATCACCAGCACCATGTCGACGAGGTCGAGGAGCGGCTCGACCATCGCGGCGGGCGTGCCGGGGTTCAGCGCGATGCCGGCGCGCTTGCCCAAGCCCCGGATGGTCTGGAGCGAGCGGTGGCTGTGCGGCCCGGCCTCGACATGCACGGTGATGCCGTCGGCGCCGGCCTCGGCGAAGGCCGCGAGATAGGGGTCGGCCGGCGCGATCATCAGGTGGACGTCGAAGAACTTCCTGGAGTGCGGGCGCAGCGCCTTCACCACCGGCGGCCCGAAGGTGATGTTGGGCACGAAGTGCCCGTCCATCACGTCGAGGTGGATCCAGTCGCCGCCTGCCGCGTCCACGGCACGGGTCTCCTCGGCCAGCCGCGCGAAGTCGGCCGAGAGGATCGAGGGGGCGATGATGGCCTTCGGCATGGCACGGGTTCCGAATCGCGACGGGGACGTGACCCCTCGCGTAGGCTGATGATGGGTCGGGAAGGCCGGCCTGACCAGCCGGACTTCCGTCTGCGACGATCCGTTCGTTCAGGCGAGTCGCCGCTTGCGCTCGACGAGTTGCATGATGATCGGCGTGAGGATGAGCTGCATCGCCAAGTCGAGCTTGCCGCCCGGGATGACGATCGAGTTCGCCCGACTCATGAAGCTGCCCTCCAGCATCGAACGCAGGTACGAGAAGTCGATGCCCTTCGGGTCCTTGAAGCGGATCACCACCATCGATTCGTCGGCCGTCGGAATCCAGCGGGCGATGAACGGGTTCGAGGTGTCGACGGTGGGCACCCGCTGGAAGTTGATGTCGGTCCACGAGAATTGCGGGCAGATCGTCTGCACGTAGTCCGGCATCCGCCGCAGGATCACGTCGGTCACCGCATCGGTCGAGTAGCCGCGGAACGAGCGGTCCCGGTGCAGCTTCTGGATCCATTCGAGGTTGATCACCGGCACGACGCCGATCTTCAGGTCGGGGTACCTGGCCAGGTCCAGGCTCTGGTCGACGACGCAGCCGTGCAGGCCTTCGTAGAACAGCAGGTCTGAGCCGGGCTCGAAATCCTCCCACTCCGTGAAGCTGCCCTGCGGCCGCCCGTAGCGCGCGGCGTCCTCGACGTCGTGCACGTAGTGCCGGGTCCGGCCGCGCCCGGATTCGCCGTAGGTGCGGAACACCTCCTCCAACTCGGGCAGGAGGTTGGCGCGCGGCGCGAAGTGCGAGAGCGTCGGCTCCGC
This sequence comes from Methylobacterium sp. WL8, assembly GCF_008040045.1. Classification (NCBI taxonomy): domain Bacteria; kingdom Pseudomonadati; phylum Pseudomonadota; class Alphaproteobacteria; order Hyphomicrobiales; family Methylobacteriaceae; genus Methylobacterium; species Methylobacterium sp. WL8. The sequence continues at coordinate 65,470 of NZ_VRVF01000012.1, forward strand.
CGCCATCATCGCGTGCATGGTCTCCCGGTCGAACGCGTGGAAGCCGTCGCCCTCGATGTAGACCGCGGAGACGTCCTCGCGCCGGAAGATCTGCTCGAAGGTGTTGCGCACGGAGGTCGTGCCGGCCCCCGAGGAGCCGGTGACCGAGATGATGGGATGCCGCGCCGACATGGGGGCTACCGCGCGATCGGGTCGATCACGAGCGCATCAGCCCGCGCTGGCCGAACAGGGGGGAGCGCCCGGCGGCGTGGTTGCGCCCGTCGTAGTACTTGGCGACGCTGGCGACCTCCTCGACGGAGCCGAAGACCAGCGGCACGCGCTCGTGGATGCCGGTGGCGGCGATGTCGAGGATGCGGCGCTCGCCGTCGGTGGCGCCGGCGCCGGCCTGCTCCATCAGCATGGCGATCGGGGCGGCCTCGTAGAGCAGGCGCAGGCGCCCCTGCGCGTAGCCCTTGCGGCCGTCGCCCGGGTACAGGAACACGCCGCCGCGCATCAGCACGCGCTGCGCGTCGGCCACCAGCGAGCCGAGCCAGCGCATGTTGTAGTCCTTGTCGTGCGGCCCTTCGGCGCCGCGCAGGCAATCCTCGACGAAGGCCTTGATCGGGCCGTCCCAGTGCCGGGCGTTCGAGGCGTTGATCGCGTATTCCTTGGCGGCCGCCGGCACTTCCAGCGCGGCATGCGTCAGCCGGAAGGCCCGCTGGTCACGGTCGAGCACGTAGACCTGCGTGCCGTGGCCGAGCGTCAGGATCAGGGCCGTCGCCGGGCCGTAGGTGACGAAGCCCGCCGCCGTCTGCGCCGTGCCGGGCGTGGTGAAGGAGGCGATCGGGTCGCCCTCTGCCGTCACCGCCGGGCGGATGCCGAAGATGGTGCCGACCGCCATGTTCACGCCGATGTTCGACGAGCCGTCGAGCGGGTCGATCGCGACCGCGAGCGGCGCCCCGGCGTTGAGGTGCATCACGCCCTCGGCCTCCTCGGAGGCGACCTCGGCGACCGGCGCGGCCTGCAGCGCCTCGGTGACGCGCTGGTGGGCGATCACGTCGAGCGCCTTCTGCACGTCGCCGTCGCTGTTGTGCTCGCCCGCCGCCGCGAGGTCGCCGCCGAGCGCCCCGCGCCCGATGACCTCGCTGATGTCGATCGACGCGGCCGCGATCGCGGCGATCACGGCGGCGGTGTCGGCCAAGTGCGGCTCCGCCGCGACGGCGGCGGCGAGGCATGCATCGAGCCGCGATCCGAGTGCCGGTGAACCTATCGACATCCGCTTGCCCCTCCGCCCAGAATCTCGTTGCGCCCGCCATCCGGAGCCGGCGCCCGCCGCACGCTTTACCCGCCGGACGGTCGGCAGGATACCGCACGGGCCCGGCCGTTCACCAGGGAGCGGTGCAGGGCGGGGCCAAGAAATCTAAAACTTCTTGCGGCCGATTACAAAAAAACTAAAAACAGCGCATGCGCAACCTGTCTCTCAAGCAACTTCAGGCGGTCGCCGCGGTGGCCAGGCTCGGCACCATGACGCGGGCCGCCCAAGAGCTCAACGTGACCTCGGCGGCTCTGTACGCCCGCATCCGACAATTGGAGGAGGAGGCGGGCCTGCTGCTGTTCGACCGGACGCCGACCGGCCTGAAGCCGACCGATGCGGGGCGCGAGATGCTCTGGGCGATCGACAGCATCAACACCGTGCTCGAGACCTGCGCCGACAAGCTCCGCATCCTCAAGGGCGGCGCCGGCGGCCGGGTGACGCTGGGCGTGGTCTCCACCGCCAAGTACTTCGCGCCGCAGGTGATCGCCGGATTCGTCAAGAGCCACACCGGCGTCGAGATCAACCTCTCGGTGCGCAACCGCGGCAACACGGTCGAGGCCCTGCGCAACTACGAGATCGACTTCGCGATCATGGGCCGGCCGCCGCGCGACTTCGCGATCGAGGCCGAGATCTTCGGGCCGCACCCGCTGGTGCTGATCGCCGACCCGAACCACCCGCTCGCCGGCCGCCGCGGGCTGACCAAGGCCGACATCGCCGAGGAGGCCTACCTCGTGCGCGAGGACGGCTCGGGCACCCGCACGGTGTTCGAGGAGTTCATGAACGGCATCATCATCAAGCGGGCGAAGCTCGGGATCGATTCCGGTTCGAACGAGACGATCAAGCAGGCGGTGATGGCCGGCCTCGGGATCGCGCTGCTCTCCGCCCACACGGTCGCCGCCGAAGTCGAGGCCGGCCGCCTCGTGCTCCTCGACGTGCAGGGCCTGCCGATCCGGCGCGACTGGTACGCGGTTCGCCGGGCCGACAAGGTCCTGGGGCCGGCCGCCGCCGCGTTCTGGGAGTACCTGATGCAGGACGGCGCCCGCTGGCTCCCGGGCGTCGACCTGCTCGGCGCGGGCGCGCTCGCCTCGGTCGGCGCCGGAGCTCGGGCGTGAGCGCCGGCCTCGTCGTCGTCGGGGGCGGGCAGGCGGGCTTCCAGGTCGCCGCGTCCCTGCGGGAGGCCGGGTTCGCCGACCCCGTCACGATCGTCGGCGACGAGCCGGGCCTGCCGTATCAGCGGCCGCCGCTGTCGAAGGCCTACCTCGCCGGCAAGGCCGACGCCGAGGGTCTGAGATTGCGGCCCGACGCCTACTTCGCCGAGCACCGCATCGCGGTCCGTTCGGGGACCCGCGCCGTCGCGATCGACCGGGAGGCGCGGACGCTGCGGCTCGGCGACGGAAGCGACCTCGCCTACGGCCACCTCGTCCTCGCCACCGGCGCGCGCAACCGCCCGCTGCCGGTGCCGGGCGCCGACCTGCCGGGCGTGCGCCAGCTGCGCGACCTCGCCGACGCGGACGCCCTGCGCGCCGCCCTCGAGACCGCGCGACGCGTCGTCGTGGTCGGCGCCGGCTTCATCGGCCTCGAATTCGCGGCCGTCGCCGCGACCCGCGGCCTCGACGTGACCCTGATCGAGGCAGCAGACCGGCCGATGGCGCGCGCGGTCTCGGGGGAAACCGGGGCGTTCTTCCGCGTTGCGCACGAAAACCTCGGCGTCCGCTTCGCCTTCGGCGCCGGCGTCGTCGCGATCACGGGGGAGGGGGGCCGCGCCGTCGCCATCCGCCTCTCGGACGGGCAGGAAATGCCGGCCGACCTCGTCGTGGTCGGCATTGGCGTGTTGCCGAACCAGGAGCTCGCCGCGGAGGCCGGCCTGTCGGTCGCCGACGGCATCCGCGTCGACGCCTTCCTCGGCACGGACGACCCCGCCATCTCGGCCGTCGGCGATTGCACCCGCCACCCGAGCGTCTTCGCCGCCGGTCTGTCCGCCGACGGCACCGTGCGGATCGAATCGGTGCAGAACGCGATCGACCAGGGCCGGTGCCTCGCCGCCCGCCTCACCGGGCGCCCCGCGGCCTACGCGGCGCTACCGTGGTTCTGGAGCGACCAGGGCCGCTTCAAGCTCCAGATCGCCGGCTTGTCCGGCCCGTCGGACCAGTCCGTCCGGCGCGGGGAGGGCGAGGCGTTCTCGGTCTTCCGCTACCGCGGCGAGCGCTTGGTCGCAGTCGAGTCGATCAACCGCGCGGGCGACCACATGATCGCCCGCCGCATCCTCGGCGCCGGCCGCACGCCGACCCCGGCTCAGGCCGCCGACCCGACGTTCGACCTCAAGCTTTTCGCGATGGCTTAAGACGCATCGACCCCGCGCGGCCGGGCCGGGCGAGGTCGAACGTTTTTTGGCTGATGCGGCGTGAGCTGCCAGGGACAGGTCTACCGTCGCAGGCGCGGCGTCTTCAGGAAATCAGGTCGAGCCGGGCCGCTTCGAGCCCGTTGCCGCGCACCGATTCCGGCAGCGCGAGGAAGTCGCGGTATCCGGCCTCGCGCGCCATCGCGTCGAGGGCGGTCGCCTCGTTCTCGGCCGAGCCGGTCCACAGGACGACGCCGTTCTTGGTCTGACGAATCTGGAAGATGCTCATGGCAGCCCCGCGGGTGTGGTGATGAAAGCTTAACGTGCTGAATGCGGCCCGGTTGCCGGTATTCCGCGGTCTATTTTCAAGCCTCCACTTCGCGCGTGGGCCGACCGGTCCGTGCCATCAAAACGCCGGGCTGCGCTGCGACACGACCGGCTCGGGCGTGCCCGCGCCTGCCAGCTGGACCACCTCCGTGATGCCATCCTTCGTTGCCGCCCTGCGTGTCGCCGGCCTCGCGGCGGTCCTGTGCGCGGGCGCCGCGCCCGCCGACGCGGTCGAGACCGCCGCCGTGCCCGAGGCGCAGGCCATCGCGCCGGCGATCAGCGTCGTGCCGGCCGAGACCCGCGAGATCGTCGAGCGCGCGGTGATCACCGGCACGCTGGTGCCCCGCGACGAGATTTTGGTCTCGCCCGAGATCGAGGGCTTCCGCATCATCCAGCTTCTGGTGGAGGAGGGCGACCGCGTCGCCGCCGGCCAAGTGCTCGCGCGGCTCTCGACCGAGATGATCGCGACGCAGGAGGCCTCGAACGTCGCGGCCATCGCCCGCGCCGAGGCCGCGATCGTCCAGGCGAAGAGCCAGATCGTCCAGGCGGAAGCTGCGCAGACCGAGGCGCGGCTGTCGCTGGAACGCGCCCAGACCCTGATCAAGACCGGGAACGGCACCGCCGCGATCCTTGAGCAGCGCGTCTCCGCCGCCCAGGGCGCCGACGGCCGGCTCGCCTCCGCCCGCGGTGGCTTGCAAGCCTCCGAGGCCGACCTCGCCACCGCGAAGGCCGCCGGGACCGAGATCGCGCTGAGGCGTGCCCGCACGGCGATCCGTGCACCCGAGGCCGGCATCGTCAACCGCCGCACCGCCCGCGTCGGCGGCACCGCGACCGCCGTCGGCGAGCCGCTGTTCCGCCTGATCGCCCGGGGTGAGATCGAGCTCGAAGGCGAGGTGCCGGAGACCTGGCTGCCGCGGATCATGGTCGGCGACCCCGCCCGCCTCGATCTGGAGGACGGACGCCAGATCGTCGGCAAGGTCCGCCGGGTCTACCCGGAGGTCGACCGGACGACGCGCCTCGGCAAGGTCCGCATCGCGCTCGGCGACGACCCGGCCCTGCGCATCGGCGCCTTCGGCCGCGGCACCGTCGAGGTCGCCCGCCGCACCGGCGTCGCGGTGCCGGTCTCAAGCCTGCTGTTCTCGGCCGACGGCAGCGCCGGCGTCCTCGTGGCGAAGGACGGGCGGGTCGAGGCCCGCAAGGTGATGCCCGGCCTGTCCGCCGCCGGCTTCTCGGAAATCCGCAGCGGCCTGTCCGCCGGGGAGGCCGTCGTCGCCCGCGCCGGAAGCTTCCTGCGCGACGGCGACCGGGTACGGGCCGTGCCGCCCGAGGCCGTGACGCCGCTCGCCGACGCGACGGCGCGGTAGGGCCGCCCCATGCGCCTCAACATCTCCGCCTGGTCGATCCGCAGGCCGCTGCCGTCGATCGTGCTGTTCCTCGTGCTGATGCTGCTCGGCTTCGTCAGCTTCCGCTCGCTGCCGATCACGCGCTTCCCGAACATCGACATCCCGATCGTCTCGGTGACGATCACCCAGTCGGGCGCCGCCCCGTCCGAGCTTCAGACCCAGGTCACGAAGTGGGTCGAGGATTCGGTGGCCGGCGTGAAGGGCGTCAAGCACATCCTCTCGACCATCACCGAGGGCTCGTCGGTCACCACCATCGAGTTCCGGCTCGAGGTGAACACCGACCGCGCGGTCAACGACGTCAAGGATGCCGTCTCGAAGGTCCGCCTCAACCTGCCGCGGACCATCGACGAGCCGATCATCAACCGCGTCGAGATCGCCGGCCTGCCGATCATGGTCTACGGCGCCTCGGCGCCGGCGATGACGCCCGAGGACCTGTCGTGGTTCGTGGACGACGTGGTCGCCCGGTCGATCCAGGGCGTCCGCGGCGTCGGCGGCGTCGAACGCCTCGGCGGCGTCGCCCGCGAGGTCCGCGTGACGCTGAAGCCCGACCGGCTGCTGGCGCTCGGCATCACCGCGGCCGACGTGAACCGGCAATTGCGCCTGACCTCGGCCGACATGGCGGGCGGGCGCGGCGAGATCGGCGGGCAGGAGCAGTCGATCCGTACGCTGGCGGCGTCGGCCACCCTCGACACCCTCGGCGCCACGTCGATCGTCGTCACCGGCAACCGCAAGGTGCGCCTCGACGAGCTCGCGACGCTGACCGACACCGCCGAGGAGCCGCGCACCTTCGCCCGCTTCAACGGCGAGCCGGTGGTCGCCTTCGCGATCTCGCGCTCGGCGGGCGCGAGCGACGCCGACGTCTCGGTCGGCGTCGCCGACCGGATCGCGGCCCTGCATGCCGCCAACCCGGGCGTGCGCTTCGACCTGATCGACACCTCCGTCACCAACACCGTCGGCAACTACCATTCGGCGATGCTGGGGCTGCTCGAAGGCTCGGCGCTCGCGGTCATCGTCGTGCTGCTGTTCCTGAAGGATTGGCGCGCGACGCTGATCGCGGCGGTGGCGCTGCCGCTCTCCGTGCTGCCGACCTTCTGGGTGATGAGCACGCTGGGCTTCTCGCTCAACGCCGTGAGCCTTCTGGCGATCACGCTGGTCACCGGCATCCTGGTCGACGACGCCATCGTCGAGATCGAGAACATCGTCCGCCACATGCGGATGGGGAAGTCGCCCTACCGCGCGGCCTTGGAGGCCGCCGACGAGATCGGGCTTGCCGTCATCGCCATCACCGCGACGATCATCGCGATCTTCGCCCCCGTCTCGTTCATGGGCGGCATCGCCGGGCAGTACTTCAAGCAGTTCGGCCTCACGATCGCGGCGGCCGTGTTCATGTCGCTGCTGGTCGCGCGTCTGATCACCCCGCTGCTCGCCGCCTACTTCCTGCGCGACCACGGGCCGGAGGACACGCGCGAAGGCGTCGTCATGCGCGGCTACACCCGCTTGGTGGCGTGGTCGGTCCGGCACAAGTTCGTCACCCTCGTGGCGGGGCTGGCGTGCTTCGCCGCCTCGATCATGTCGACCGGCCTGCTGCCCTCCGGCTTCCTGCCGGCCGAGGACGCCGCCCGCACCCTGTTCGTGGTCGAGCTGCCGCCCGGCGCCCGGCTCGCCGAGACGACGCGGGTGACCGACGCCCTCGTGGACAAGATCCGCACGCTGCCCGAGGTGCGCAGCGTGTTCGTGGATGGCGGCCGGCAGCTGCCGGGCAAGAAGGAGGTCCGGCTCGCCTCGCTGACCATCAACCTGACGCCGAAGAACACCCGCCACCGCACGCAGAAGGAGGTCGACGTCGCCGTCGGCGCCATCCTGCGGCAGCAGCCCGACATCCGGTTCTGGGCGTTGCGCGAGGGCGGCCAGCGCGACCTCGCGCTGATCATCGCCGGGCCGGACAAGGCGGTGGTCGCCGACGTGTCCCAGCGCCTCCAGCGCGAGGCGGCCGGTGTGCCCCACCTCGTCAACGTGATCTCGACCGCGCCGCTCGACCGCACCGAGATCCGCATCCGCCCCAAGGCCGGGGTCGCCGCCGACCTCGGCGTCTCGACCGACCTCATCGCCGAGACGGTGCGCGTCGGCACCATCGGCGACATCGGCGCCAACCTCGCCAAGTTCAACGCCCGGGACCGGCAGGTGCCGATCCGGGTGCAGCTGCCCGACCGCCTGCGCGGCGACCTCGCCCAGCTCGAGACCCTCAAGGTCCCGGTCAAGGGCGGCGCCGCTGTGCCGCTCTCGACGGTGGCCGACCTCTCCCTCGGCCAGGGTCCGACGGCGATCGACCGCTACGACCGGGCGATCCGCGTGGCGTTGGAGGGCGACATGCAGGGCTCCGACGCGCTGGGCTCCCTGATCGACCAGGTCATGCAGCTGCCCACCGCCAAGAGCCTGCCGCCCGGCGTGACCATCAGCCAGACCGGCGACGCCGAGGTGATGGGCGAGGTGTTCTCCGGCTTCGCCCTGGCCATGGGCGCCGGGCTGATGATGGTGTTCGGCGTGCTGATCCTGCTGTTCGGCTCGTTCCTGCAGCCGATGACGATCCTGTTCTCGTTGCCGCTCTCGATCGGCGGCGCGATCCTCGGGCTGCTGGTGTTCCACAAGCCGATCTCGATGCCCGTCGTCATCGGCATCCTGATGCTGATGGGCGTGGTGACGAAGAACGCGATCATGCTCGTCGACTTCGCCGTCGAGGAGATGAGCCGCGGCGTCGACCGCGCCACCGCGATCATCGATGCGGGCCGCAAGCGCGCCCGGCCGATCGTGATGACCACCATCGCCATGGCCGCCGGCATGGTGCCCTCGGCGATGGCTTTGGGCATCGGCGGCGAGTTCCGCGCTCCGATGGCGATCGCGGTGATCGGCGGCCTCATCGTCTCCACCGGCCTCTCGCTGGTCTTCGTGCCGGCGATCTTCGTGCTGATGGACGACCTCTCCCGCCTGATCGTGCGCCTGTTCGCGCGCTTCGTCGGCGAGCGCGACGACCCGGAAGACGCAGGGCTCACATCCCCGGCGAGACCCGCCAACGACGGGCGGACCTACCCGTCGCCGCCGCGGGTGGCGGCGGAGTAGGCGAGGGGCCGCAGGCGCGCCTCCCCGGCAGAGACCCTGATGCTCACTCGGCCGGCGCCACCGTCGCCGCCTGGCCGTTGGCGTCCAGCGCTTTCGCCACGAAGCCGTCGGCCTTCATCGCCTCGACGAACCGGCGCAGGTAGGCCGCCCCCGCGTCCCGGCCCTTCGGCACGCCCATCGCCTGAGCGATCTCCATGAAGCGGCCCGGCAGCATGCGCACTTGGGGATGCGCGGCGGCGTAGGCCTCCAGCGGCTGGCGGACGTTGGCCGCCACCTCGAGCCCGGATTCGGCGAAGAGGGCGATCGCAGCCGGCGAGGTGCGCGCGCGCACGAGGGTGGCGTGGCGGATGGTGCGGCTCAAGTACAGGTCGTAGGCGCTGCCCCGGCCGACCGCGATGCGCACGCCGTCCCGGTCGACTGCATCCAGCGCGCGGATCGGCGAGGCGGCGGGTACGAGGTAGCCGCCCTCGATCACGAGGTAGGGCGCGGTGAAGACGATACCCTCGGCGCGCTTCGGGTCGCGTGCGAGGAAGCAGACGTCCCAGGCGCCGCTCGCCGCCGCCTCCGAGACCGCGCCGGCGCTGTCGTAGGGCACGAGGACCAGCGGCACGCCGATCCGCTCCGAAAGAGCGCGCGCGAGGTCGACCGAGACGCCGGACAGCGCGCCGTCCGCCCCCTTGCGCGCCAGCACCGCGTTGCCGAGGTTGATCGCCGCCCGGAGCGTGCCTGTCGGCGCAAGATCCCGGGCGAGATCCCGGGCGATCGCGGCATCCTCGGCCTGCGCCGCCGGGGCGAGGAAGACGGCGAGGACGAACATGGCCCAGACGATCCGCATGTAACCCCCCGATCCCGGCGTTTCTGAAGGATACCGCGTCTCGCCCGTCCCCGTCATATCCGTCGTTCCCGGGCCGTCATGCGGCAAGCGCGCACAAAGGCACTGCCCTCGTCCGCCCGCATCCCTACATAGGATGGGAAGCAGGATCGGGTGCCAGCGCATCGATCGCCCTTACGCGGCGCGCGTCCCATCGGGCGTCGCGCCCACGACAAGCCAGGAGCAGGCCGCATGACCGAGACAGCAGGCTCGCCAAAGAAGGGCCGCAAGCCGGCCCAGCCGAGCGCTCACCCCGAGGCGCCGACGCTGCCCCCGCGCGAGGCGGCGATGGAGGCGCTGATGCGGCTCGCGGCCGAGCAGCCCTGGAACGACATCGAGGTCGGCGACATCGCCCGCGAGGCCGGTCTGAGCCTCGCGGAGCTGCGCGACCTGTTCCCCTCGAAGGGCGCCGTCCTCGGCGGTCTCGCCCGGATCATCGACCGCAAGGTTCTGGAGGACGACGGCTCGGACCTCGCCGAGGAGCCGACGCGCGAGCGCCTGTTCGACGTGCTGATGCGCCGCCTCGACGCGATGACGCCGTACAAGCCGGCGCTGCGGCGCATCGCCTACGCCCTCCGCGGCGATCCGCTTTCAATGCTGGCGCTGAACGGCGTGGCGCTGAACTCGCACCGCTACATGCTGGCGGCGGCCGGGATCGACACGGAAGGCCCCCTCGGCCGGCTCAAGCTCCAAGGCGTGGTGATCGCCTTCGCCCGCGTCACCGAGACCTGGCTCGACGACGACGACCCGGCGCTGGCCCGGACGATGGCCCGCCTCGACAAGGAGATCCGCAGCGGCGAACGCTTCATGGAGCGCGCCGAGGACGCCCGCCGCCTCGCCGCCCCGTTCCGTGCCCTCGGACGCTCCCTGCTCGACCGCCGATCGAACCGCACGCGGGTACCGGACGCGGAGGATGCCGAGCCGGCAGCACAAATCTGAGATGCCGGCTCCCGGCGCAGCGGACCACGACCCGACCGGCGCCCCGCCGGAACGGGCCGTGGGGGTATCGGACCGACGAGTGCCCGCGATGCGGAATCCCGATTGACGCCACCGACGCCACCCCCTAAACGAGCCTTCGTCGGCGCCGAGCGCCCGACGAGCCCAGGTGGCGGAATTGGTAGACGCGCTGGTTTCAGGTACCAGTCTTGCAAGAGGTGAAGGTTCGAGTCCTTTCCTGGGCACCATCAGCTGGCTAAGCCGCTGATCCGCAAAAACGTTCAGTAAAATCATGTGGTTGGCCGGGCCCTTGTGCTACACAAGGGTGCTACACATGGTCCTTCGTATGGCTCGGCCTCAACTTCATTCCCGCACGAAGACGTACTGGTTCCGGAAACGCGTTCCGGCCGACCTCGTGGCTATCGCTGGCAAGAAGGAAGAGTTCTTCAGCCTACATACCCGCGACCCGATAGAGGCGAAGCGGCGGTACGCCGAGGAGCTGGTCAAGCTCGAGCAACGCTGGGCGTCGCTGCGAACCGGTCCCCGCAGTCTGACCGAAGAGGAAGCGCATACCCTTGCTCGCGACGTGCACGACGGCTGGCTTGCTCAGCATCGTGCCGAGCCGAGCCGCCAAGATTACTGGCCCGTTTCGATCGGCAAGAAGGTATTCGGTCCGCCGATCCCCGTTGATATGGCTAAGTACGGCACGCCAGAATTTTGGAGCCTCGACCCCGACCTCGCGAAGGTGATGGAGTTGGAGGCGTGGTGCCGAGGCTTTGCCGACCATGTCCTCAAGGAACGCGGGCTCGTTGTAGATGACGGGGGCCGGCAGAAGCTGGCCAAAGCGATCGCGGGAGCCGTGCAGCGGGCGAGCGAGACCTTGGTGCGCATCGCCAAAGGAGAACTGATCCCGGATGGCATGCCGACGGTGATTCCGTCGATGCGGCAGCCTGCGCCGATCTCGTCGCAGACGAACCCGCCAGCGGCGACGAGCAAGCCGGGAACATCCGGGAAGACCAAGGTCACGCTCACGAGCCTCGTGGAGGCGTGGTGGATCGAGGCCGAGAAGGCGAACAGGACGTCCTCTACCCGTGAGTCCTACACCAACACGATGCGCACCTTCGTCGCCTATCTGAAGCACGACGATGCCCCGCGGGTGAGCCCGGAGGACGTGATCGCTTTCAAGGATCACCGCCTGTCCAGCCGCAAGCGTGACGGCAAGCTAATCTCGGCACGGACGGTGAAGAACAGCGATCTGGCCGGCCTAAAGACGGTGTTCGGCTTTGCCGTTGCGAATCGTCTCCTGCCCAGCAACCCTGCTAAAGACGTGAAGGTGCAGACTCCCCGGGTCATCCTTATGCGAGATAAGGACTTCACTAAGGACGAGGCACTTCGCATCCTGCGCGCGACCCGGACCCATGAGCGTGGACGGGAGTTCGCCACGACCTACGCCGCCAAGCGCTGGGTACCCTGGCTTCTGGCCTTCAGCGGGGGCCGGGTGGGCGAGTTCGTGCAGATGCGTCGGCAAGACGTGCGTCAGGTCGAGGTCGAAGGTTATGCCGACCCTGTCTGGGTAATGACGATCACACCCGACGCCGGCACGGTGAAGACCAAGATGGCCCGGCCAGTTCCCGTTCATCCGCAGCTCATCGCGCTGGGTTTTATAGACTTCGTCCAAGAGGCCAAGGCGGATCACCTGTTTCTCGTGCCCAAGCCGACTGGCGACATCGAAGGCCCACGCCAGACCGTCAAGAATCGTCTGGCCGAGTTCGTGCGGGAGCTGGTGTCTGACGAAGGCGTGTCACCAAACCACGGCTGGCGACATCGCTTTCGCACGGAGGCGGTGAGCGTCGGCATCGAGGACAGTGTCATCGACGCGATCGGAGGATGGGTGTCACCGAGCGTTGGACGTCGCTACGGCAGTATTTCTTTGAAGGCCCGTACGGATGCGGTGATGAAGCTGCCCCGTTACAAGCTTGACTGAAAGCGGTAGATAAGCCGTTCGCCCTCAGAAACGGAATGTCGACGGATAGTTTCGGAGCGGATCGAGGCTAAACACTCGATGAGAATGCATAAAACGTTCGAACTGCGGACTGCGGACTCAGCCTCGAGGTCCATAGGCAGGTAGGGAAGCAACCTCGGCCAGGATCAGCCGTAGCTCCCGCCAGGGGGAGGTATCGGCGAAACTCGGGCCGGTCTGATCCAGGGCAAGCAGGACGAGCAACTTGAGCGAGATGGCTCTGGGGTTCGTTGCCGGCGTCGACGTAGCACGGCGCCGATGGTGCATACCGCCCTGGCGACCTGTTCCGCATGCTGGATGGCGTCCGTGAGGCCGAGTTCGAGGACGGCAGCGTTCCAGATGCGTTGACGCCGACGAAGCTGGCGTGTGAGGCGACGAGTGTGACGGTGGGGTAATTTGGCTCGGTCGATGGACCAGGGGTCGGCGGCGCACCGTGCCAGCTGTTTGGGGGATGAAGGGAGCCGAACACGGGGGTAGCAGATTTCGGCGACAAGACGAGCCTCGAGGCGGTCGATCCGTGCCAGGGCCCGTTCGTGGGCAGCGGTGATTTCTTCGAACTGGCGGAAGAGAGGGTGGAGCGGGTCAGCGTCGCCGCAGGAGGTTTCGGTCGAGCTGAGTACCTCCGTCGGGAGGATGGGCATGGCGGCGAGCAGGGTGAGCAGGGTCTGCCGCGGGGGGCTACGAGATGTTTCAACCTCCGTAGGCCTGGAGGCCAAAACATTGAGATCGAGGGTTTCGTGGCTCATGCCGCGACCCCGACCTTGGTACAGGGTTGCGAGAAGGCCTCGAGGAACTGCGCAGCTTTAGAGGCCAAGGAAGCGGCAGTGATGAGCGCCCGGGGATCGTCGCGGACGAGTGGCAGCCAGCCGGCCATGTAGGCGGCGTGGTTGATATGCGGCTCGGGGGCGAGGCCCAGGCCAGCCATGACGAAGGCGGCGCCGAGTTCAGCGACCAGTTCTTCAGCGGCGTAGGCACGAGTAGCAAAGCGGGTGTTGAGCCGCCTGTCGAGGCGATGCGGAGCCCCAGTCCAATGGATGAGTTCGTGAGCAAGAGTCGCACAGAAGCCGTCTGCCGAATGGAATAGCACCCGATCCGGCATCCGAATCTCGTCGCGGATGGGAAGGTATGCAGCGGATGCGCCCCGGCGGACGTGGGCACCGGTTGCCGTGACGAAACGGTCGAACACCGGATTCGGGTCGATTGGCGTCAGGTGACTTTCTGAAACCTCGGGTGCGCCTTCGACCTGCTCGGCGTTGAAAACGCTTGAGGCGCGAGCGACGAAGCGACGGTCTGCGTTTTCGCCATCCTCGGAAGCACCGGGCAGATCCCGGTAGAAGAGCACGCCGGTGCCACGTTCACCCTTGCGAACTTGAGCCCCCAACTCGGACCACTGCCGGTAGGTCGCCCAGCGGGCATCGACGAAGCCGGCGGATTGACCGCCGCACCAGAGCGTGACGATGTTAATGCCGCGATAAGACCGGCCGGTCAGAGCGTTACAGGGTAGGCCGCCACGAGCGCGGTGCCAGGGACAGACCCAGGAACCTGGGTCTGCGGCTTCGATCTGACGAAGGATGACGTCGGTGATGCGCGAGTAGGGATCGACCATGGGCCTGCCTGAGACAAAGCCGCGATGCAGCGGACAGGCAAAGCTTCACGTATGGGAGACGGATCTTGCTGGCGGTGTCGATGGCCAAATTCGGGAACGGCCAACATGGGTGGATTTCTGTCAGTCCGCTTTTTGATGAGAAGTGGTGAGAGCCGACATCGGATGAGCAACCGGAGTTCGGCGATTGGCCGTCATAGCGTCAGTGTCCGCAGCTCTCCACGAGCTAAGCCGATCAAGGTTCGGACGAGCAGCCAGCTGATGACTAGCGTGGCTAGCCCGAGCAGGGCCAGGGCAAGGCCGTCGGTCGCCGGAGCCGGTTCCGCCGTCGCGACGCGCAGAGCCGCGACCGCTGTTGCGGCGAGCGGGAAGCTCACGCCCCACCAGGAGACGCGGAAAGGGCAGGCGCGACCGAACCGGGCGAGCTTCGGCAGCAGCACGGCGAGCAGGAACAGTGCGATTGCGAAAAGCGACTTAGCGAAGAGATCGATTGCGCCCGTCGTGGCAACATAGGCAGAGAAGCCGACCGCGAAGGGTGCCACGAGGATCAGGAGCGATGGCTGCAAGGCTGCAGGCAGCGGCGCCTCGAACAGGAGGCGGGACAGGATCAGCGTGAACAGAGGCACGGCGAAGAACAGCCCCACCGCCAGCCCGAAGATCATCACTCCCTGCATCGGCGGGAGACCGAGCCCCGGAAGGGCCAGGGGTACATCGAGCAGGCCGACCACCGGTACGATCCAGGCCGGCGTCGCATGCGCCGCCTGCTGCCGATCGCTCAGCCAGCGCGTCACGATCAGCCACGCGAACAGCGTCATGCCGATGGCGCCGGCGATCCACAGCGCGCGCGCTAGCGTGAGGCTGATGGGCGCCAAGGGGATCGGCAGCAGGAGCAGGCTGATGAGCGGCGTGCCGAACAGGTTGCCGGCGATGGGGTGGCGGAACTCCGCCAGCACGGCCTCACGGGCGATGACGGCTTTGGCGGCATAGCCCGCCGCAATAGCGAGGAAGGCCGTTGAGGCTATCAGCGCGATGGCCTCGCCGACCCAGGACGGCAAGCCATATCGCGCATGGGCGAGCCGCCACGCGACGCTCAGTCCCGTCAGGCCCATCACCGCCGCGAACAGGCCGACCGGCAATGCCTCGATCTGCCGCCAGCCTCCCGGCAGAGGGGGCTGGTCCGGGTCACGATGGGCGGTCAGCGCGGCTTCGCTCGGCTCGCCTTCGACGACCTGCAGCATGGACGAACTCCTACTCAACGAGGCATCGAATTGTTCGCGCGTTAGCCGAGACCATACCGGGAGGCCGGCATGCTGCGGGAGAGGTTGGGACCAAGTCGGAACCGGGCGGCTTCGAGCGCTTGCCAATCACCAAGATCGGGGAGCGAGGGAATCGTAACGGTCTCGCCCGCATCGAGGCCGGCTAGGGCTGCCGCGACGAGGTCACTCGCTTCCATGATCATCTCGGAAGGAATCTGCCCGATATCTGCGCCCGTCCGGTCAAAGAAGTTGGTTCGGGTGACGCCGGGCAGCACCGCCTGGAACCGTACGCCCTTGCCGGAGAGTTCAGCGCCGAGCCCCTGCGTCAGTGCCAGGACGAAGGCCTTGCTCGCCGCATAGGGGGCGTTGAAGCGCTCTGGGACGATGGCGACCGCGGAGGAGACATTGATCACTATGCCCGCTCCCCGCTCGCCGAAAGCCTTCGCCGCCGCGAGGGAAAGGGTCTGCAGCGCCCTGACGTTGAGGTCGAGCAGCCCGTCATAGAGGCTGGCGGGGCTGTCTAGGGCGGGGCCGAGCGGCCCGAGGCCGGCGCAGTTCACCAGGACGCTTAGGGCGGCATCCGTGGCGACGCGGTCCCGGACCGAGGCAAGATCCTCTGATTGGGTCAGGTCGGCCGACATGACCTCCACAGTCACGCCGGCCTCTCGGCCGAGACGCTCCGCCGCCGCACGCAGCCGGACCTTGTCGCGAGCAACGAGGATAAGGTCGTGGCCTCGGGCAGCTAACTGGTCGGCGTAAGCCGCGCCGATTCCCGAGGACGCGCCCGTCACGAGCGCCGTCCCAATGTGTTGAGTCATCAAGATATCCTTATCAGACGCTGGAGAGCTTGGTGTTGGCGACTGGAAGCGCGCGGACCCGCTGGCCGGTGAGCGCCGCGATGGCGTTGAGGACGGCAGGCGGCACGCCCGGCAGACCCGGCTCGCCGACCCCGCCCATCGGCGCGCCGCTCTCGACGATGCTGACGTGGACCTTCGGCATGTGCTCGCGGCGCAGTACTGGATAGGTGTCGTAGTTCTGCGATTGCCGCACGCCGTCCCGGTAGACGATCTGCTCGAACAGAACCGAAGACAGGCCGAGCGCCGCCGCGGACTCTACCTGCGCCTTAACGATGGCCGGGTTAACGATGCTGCCGGGATCGAACGCGATCCAAAGGTTGTGGACGCGGGCTTCCCCACCCTCCACCGAGACTTCCGCGATGGTCGCCGTCTCAGATCCGAAGGGCGAGGCCATGGCGAGGCCGCGAGCGCGCATCCCACCCTCGCCACGATAGGGGCCGCGCTTCCAGCCGCCGGACATCTCGGCCACCGTCGAAAGCAGCGTCCGATGCCGGGCGCTGCCCTGGAGGAACACCATGCGCAGCGCGAACGGATCCTGCCCGCCGGCCTGGGCGACCTCGTCGAGGAAGCTCTCGTAGAACGCGTCGTTCATCGAGTGCCCGACCGAGCGCCAGAAGGCGATGTTCACCGGATGCGCGACCTTCGTAAAGGTCATGCGCCGGTTGGGCACGGCGTAGGGCTTCTCGACGATGCCCTCGACCGCTGAAGGATCGACGGGCGTCTGCATCATCATGCTGAAGTAGCGGCCGATCGGACCTTCCCCCACCGTCCTCACTTCAAGCGCCGTTGGCTGCCCCGCAGGATCGAGGGCCGCGCGGAAGCGGCTGAAGCTCAGGGGACGCACGGCGTCGCGGGCGAACTCCTCCTCCCGCGACCACAGCACCTTCACGGGGCGCCCAGTGGCCTTGGCGAGCAGGATCGCTTGCGGGAACGGATTGCTGGCTTCGTAGAAGAAATGCCGGCCGAAGAAGCCGCCAAGCATCGGCGAGTGGATGCGGACCTGTGCAGGCTGCAGTCCGGCAACCTTCGCCGACACGGTCTGGAATACCTCTGGCATCTGGTTCGGGAGCCAGACGTCGAGGGTCCCGTCGCCGTCAAAGCGTGCAATGGCCGAGGGCGGCTCCAACTGGGCATGAGCGAGATAGGGCGCCTCGTAATCGGCCTCCACCACCTTGGTGGCCTTGGCGAAGGCGGCGGCGACGTCGCCCTTCTCTTCGGCCACTTGGCCCGGATCGGCGGACGCCTTGAGAGCCGCGAGCATGATCTCGGACGAGAAGTCGGCCGCGACGGTATCGAGGCCGCTCTCTTTCGGCGCCGTCCACTCGACCTTCAGCGCCTCGACAGCCTTGCGCGCCCGCCACCAGCTGTCGGCGGCAACCGCCACCGCGCCCGGCAGGCGGTGGACTGAGTGCACGCCTAGCATGGCCCTAACCTCCGCCTCGTTGGCGAGGCCCTTTGGTTCCGTGCTAAGGCGCGGCGCGTGCTGTACGGCGGCGTAGAGCATGCCCTCGACCTTCTGATCGATGGCGTAGACGGCGCGGCCTGTGGACTTGTCCCGCACGTCGAGGCGGGGGACCGGCTGGCGGATGTAGCGGAACGTCGCCGGGTCGCGCAGGGGCACGGACTCGTTCGGCTTGAGCTTCAGGGCGTCGGCTGCGAGATCACCGTAGGACAGCGAGCGGTTCGAGGCCGCATGCATCACCACCCCGTCGCGGGTGGTAAGTTCGCCGTCCTGCACCTTGAGTTTGGCCGCCGCCGCCCGGATCATCAGGTCACGAGCGGTGGCACCGAGGCGGCGCATAGTCTCGTAGCTTGACCGGGTCGAGAAGCTGCCGCCGGTCATGCGGATGCCGTTCACGACGGCGTAGTCCGGGCCGGGCGGAGCGCATTCCACAACGAAGCGGGAGGGCGGCACGTCGAGTTCCTCGCCAACGATCTGCGCCATGCCCGTCGCGACGCCTTGGCCGCCCTCTACGAAGGGGCTGAGCAGCCTGATGGTACCGTCCGGGTGGATCTCCAGGAAGGCGGCCACCCGCGTCCCTGGCTTAGGCGCCAGGGCACCGGCACCCTCGGCAGGGCCTTGGGCCTCGGCCCGAGCTAAGCGCGCTGGCAGGAGGGCGCTAAGGACGAGGGCGCCACTGGCACCGACGAGAAAGCGGCGGCGGGACGGGGCTGCAGGGCGAAGAAGCGAGATCATGGCTTGCTCCTCAGGCAGCAGCCTGCCGCACGGCGGCAGCGATGGCGTTGTAGGTTCCGCACCGGCAAAGGTTCGTCATCGCGTCGGCGATGTCGCCTTCGGTCGGGTGCGGCGTCTGCTTCAGCAGGGCAGTGGCGGCCATGACCTGACCGGACTGGCAGTAGCCGCATTGCGGTACCTGCAATGCGACCCAAGCCTCAACGACCTTAAGGCCTACCTCGTCCTGCTCGATCGCCTCGATGGTGGTAACGGTCTGGTTGCCGACGCTCTCCAGCGGCACTTGGCATGACCGCGTCGCCTGACCGTCGAGATGCACGGTACAGGCCCCGCACTGAGCAATCCCGCAGCCGTATTTCGTGCCAGTCAGGCCGAGCGTGTCGCGCAGGACGAAGAGCAACGGAGTGTCGGGCTCGGCGTCGACTGCATATTGGCGACCGTTGATCGTCAGGCTGACCATCGCAACGAATCCTTGAGAGTAAGTAGGCCCCACGGCCATGCTTACGCAGAGGTCTCCGCACCCACCACGTCATAATTGCCTCGTTTTCGGACATGCGGAGCGGTTAGACGACCGCGAGCGGTCCAGCCGCCCGACGGATTGCCCGTGGAACTTCTCCCTGAGCGCGCAGGAACGCCCGGCGCATCCGCTCGCGGTTGGCGAAGCCGGCAGCGTCGGCGATCTCCTCAATGGGCAGGCGGCTTTGCTCCAGCATGTGCTTGGCGGCCTCTACGCGCATCACCTCGACCGCCTTGGCCGGCGAGACCCCCGTTTCGGCTCGGAAAGCCCGTGCGAACTGACGCGGACTGAGGCAGGCGATCGCCGCAAGATCCTCGGTTGTCAGCGGAAGCCGCAGGTTCTGCCGCGCATAGGCGAGAACGCTTTGTATCCGGTCGCTTGGAGCGTCGAAGTCGAGCAGGGCCGAGTGCTGGGCCTGGCCCCCGGCCCGGCGGCGCTCCATAACGAGGCCTCGTGCTACAGTACGGGCGACTTGCCGGCCGTGGTCGCGCTCAACCATGCCGACAGCGAGATCGATGCCCGCCGCCATGCCGGCGGACGTCCAGAGATTGCCGTCCGCGACATAGATCTTGTCGATGTCGAGATGACAGTCGGGATAGCGCGCGCGGAATTGAGGCGCATAGCGCCAGTGGGTTGTGGCGCGCCGCCCGCTTAACAATCCGGCATCGGCCAGGGCAAACGCACCGAGGCAGAGGCCGGCCAAGCGGCGCGTGGAGCGAGCCGCCTCTTGTAGATAAACGAAGAGATCCGAACTCGGCTCGGGAAGGCTGATCCCCGCGGCGACGATAATTGTGTCGAAGGCGGACGGATCGCTCAGCCGCTCGGTCTCGACGGCTGGGCCGCACCCCGAGTGAAGAAGGCCACCGGCCTCCGACAGGACACGGATGTCATAGGTCGTGTCAGTTACGTATCTGTTGGCGACGGCAAATGGCGAGGTGGTAGCCAAGCCCATGAAATCGAAGTCTGGGCAAAGCACGAGACCAATGCGGCGGACGTCAGCCATCGCGGCCCCCCTTACCCTCTAACCGGGCCTGAGTTCCACATCAGGCCGCCAATGAACCAGTACAAGCGGAACGGCCGAAAACGAGGCATATTCGTCCGAGACTAAATTCGCCAGATGCACGCCAATCATTGGCTGAACGACCGCTTTCAGGCGCGCCGCGGATTGCCTCCAGCGGCTGTCCTCCGAGGTCGCCCAACGAGCGACGTTGCGAATATGCCGACTTCGGATCGAAGTATGGATCGGAGGTGTAGCTGTTCAAGAACGCTCCGCCGACCGGTTGGCGGTTTTGGGCAAGCAGCTTGGTTGTTGTCTGTAAACTTAGCGCGACAGCTGCTGCGGCCCGCACACCGATAAACATGATCTTTTCGTTAGGCATGACCAAGCAGCCTCAGGATATCGTGCCGATTAAGTCGATGGCGTAGATGCCAACAAATCTGTTTGCAGAGCACTTGATCGATTCGAGACTAGTGCCCTGCGAAAGGCGTGAATTTCAGTTCGGGATCAGCTCACGTGCGGGTCCGCCGGTCTCCTGGCCGCGGGCCTGAGCGTAGCCCGGCAAGGCTGGGTTCCGGGCATTGCCGCTGTCGGTGTCGATTCCGCCGAGCCAGTAGGCTGAGCGCGCCTGCGGTAGAACCGAGCCCGTGGTCGTCGGGTCCCCGGTGGGATGGGAAACAGTCCGGGCCTGGGAGGCTCCGGTCAAGGCGACAAGGGTGCAGGCAGACGCGAAAGCGAGGGCCGAAACAGTCTTGAGCATCGTCACGTCATATCTCCGATGGGTCCTGCTCGATCCAACAGCGTCAAGCAGGGATGCCGGACAGACGACGTCTTCGGCTACTTATTCCAGGTCGCGTCGAAAAATCTTGATGCTCGTGGTCCTAGCCACATCACCGAGCATGGGTACGTCATGCGGGTCTGAAAAAGATCGCTGCGTGCGTGGAATAATCCCGGATTGGCAGCGTCCATGCCTCCGAAGCCGAGCCCAGAGCAGGCTCACATCGTTTGGCTTGCACACGGAGGGGGCCCGCCCATGCCAGGAGATCGGACATGACGGACATGATGCGCCTCATCGAGCCGCTGATCCCGGCCCTGCGCCGCTATGCCCGCGCCCTCCTGCGCAATCCCACCGACGCCGACGATCTCGTGCAGGACTGCCTGGAACGGGCTGTCGGCCGCTGGCACCAGCGTCAGGCGGACGGAGACACGCGGACTTGGCTCTTCGCCATCCTCCACAACCTCGCCGTGACGCAGATGCGCCAGCGCGCGCGGCGAGGTGCGCACATGCCCATCGAAGATACGGCGGAAGCCAACCTCGCTGTGGCACCCACACAGGAGAGCGGCCTGCGCCACCGCGACTTGATGAGCGCACTCGATGCACTGCCGGAGGAGCAGCGCAGCGTCCTCCTGCTCGTGACGGTGGAGGGCCTGTCCTACGCCGAAACGGCAGAAATCCTTGCCATCCCGAGCGGCACCGTGATGTCCCGCCTGTCACGGGCCCGAGACCGGATGCTCCAGCTCATGGACGGCACCAACGCCGCCGTTCCCGCCAAGCGCCCGCTTCTGCGGAGGGTGAAATGACCATGCGTCCCATCAGCGACGACGATCTCCAGGCCCTCGTGGACGAGCGGCTGGATGCCTCCCGCAAGCGCGAGGTCGAAGCCTATCTCGCCGAACATCCTGAGGCGCGAACACGGGTCGGCCGCCTCGTCGCTCTCGGCGAGGAGATGCGGGCCGCTTTTGCTCCCATCGCCGCCGAGCCGGTTCCTGCCCAGCTGAACCTGCCGCGGATCGTCGAAGCACGCCGTCGCCCGAAACGTCCCGTCTGGCAGGCAATGGCGGCCGGGCTGCTTCTTCTCCTCGGCGGCGTCGGAGGCTGGGGCCTGCGCGATGCGGTCTCACCGGTGCCGACTGGGATCGCGGCGTTGGCCCAGGCGGCGAGCATGAACTACGCGGTCTATGCTCCGGACCACACCCGGCCCGTCGAGCTCGCTGCCGCCGACCGGGACGAACTCGCCGGCTGGTTCTCGGCCCGGCTGAAGCAGCCGGTGGGCGTGCCGGACCTCAGCGGCTCCGGCTATCACCTTATGGGCGGGCGCCTTGTCGCAACGGCCCAGGGGCCAGCAGGCCTGCTGATGTACGATGACGGGCACGGCGCGCGCTTCGTGATGCTGATGCGGCCGATGTCCGTGCCCGGCGACGCGCCGATGCAGCCGCACACCTCCGGGACGTCGAACGGCTACGCCTGGGCTCAGGATGGGCTCGGCTACAGCCTCGTGGGAGCAGCCGACCCGGCGGTCCTTCACCCGCTCGCCAATGACATCCGGCGCGCCACCGCGAAGAAGATCTGAAGGCCAGCTATGTCCCTCCTCAACGACCTCACCGGCGCTAGTCCGGCTCTGAACCCGCGCGCCGTCATCCTGCGGCTCGGTGCCATCGGAGGGCTTGTCGTCGGCGCCGCTGGGGCCTTCGCCTATGTCGGCGGCTGGTTCTCTCCGGACGCCCTGACCCAGGCGCGGATCGTCGACCGCTTCGAGCGGGTCAACGGCCCGCATCCGGGGTTCCGGCGCAACCACGCCAAGGGGCTCTGCATAGTCGGCCGCTTCGAGAGCACCGGCCGAGGCGAGCGCCTGTCGAAGGCGTCGCTGTTCGCGGCGGGCCAGGTCACCCCGGTCACCGGACGCATCGCCCTCGCGGGCGGCCAGCCCTACGCAGCGGATGCATCGACCACGGTCCGCAGCCTCGCACTCCGTTTCCAGCTTCACGACGGCGAGGAATGGCGCACCGGCAACAACGACATCCCGGTCTTCCCGGTGCGAATCCCGGAGGCGTTCTACGCCCAGCTCCTCGCCGCCAAGCCCGATCCGGCCACGGGCAAGCCCGATCCCGAGGCACTCAAAGCCTTCTTCGCCGCGAACCCCGAGAGCGCGACGGCGGCGGCCCTGATCAAGGCGCGCACGATCACTTCCGGGTTCGCCGACGACACCTTCCGGGGCTTGAACGCCTTCCGGTTCGTGGCCGGAGACGGCATGGAAACGCCCGTTCGCTGGGCCTTCGTGCCGGAGCAGGCCGCCACAGCCGAGAGTGCGGCCCAGACCGCACGCGCGGACAAGAATTACCTCTTCGACGAGTTCGAGTCCTCGGTCCGTCGGGTGCCCGTGCGGTGGCACCTCCTCGCCACCCTCGGCGAAGCAGGCGATCCCACGGCGGACGCGACGCGTCCCTGGCCGGCCGAGCGGACGAGCGTCGACTTCGGGACCGTGATCGTGACCGCAACGGAGGCGGAGGCCAGCGGCAATTGCCGCGATGTAAACTTCGACCCCCTGGTCCTGCCCGCCGGCATCGCGGGATCGGACGATCCGCTGCTCAGCGCGCGCTCGGCAGCCTACGCGCAATCCTTCACGCGACGCGCCGGCGAGCCGAAGGCCCCGAGCGCCGTCCACGATGTCCCCGCTGCAGGAGCCGGATTGTGAGCGACACCATGAACTTCAACCGACCGGCCCGGCTGCTGCACTGGGCCATGGCCGGCATGATCCTAGCCATGCTGTTCATTGGCGTTGCGATGGTGACCTCTCTGGCGCATTACGACGCCCTCGTGGCGTTGCACCGTCCCCTCGGGATCGGCATCCTGATCCTCGCAGGGCTCCGCCTCGTCAACCGCTGGCGCCATCCGCCGCCCGAACTGCCGGCCGACCTCCCGGGCTGGCAGCGACAGGCGGCGCACGCCTCGCACATCCTGCTCTACGGCTTGATGCTCGGGTTGCCGCTGATCGGCTGGGCGATGCTGTCGGCGGCCGGGTACCCCATCGGGCTCGGCGGCGCGGTGGTGCTCCCACCGATCTTGCCGCGCGATCCCACGATCTACGCCTGGCTGCGTCCGCTTCACACGGTGCTTGCCTACACCTTGTTCGGTCTCATCCTCGCCCATCTCGGTGCCGCGCTGATGCACGGGCTGATCCGCAAGGATGGTGTTTTCTCCAGCATGGCCCTGCGCTTGACGACGCCGCGGTCACGATGACGACGGGCCAGGTAACGAGGCGAAACAGCATGGACGACAGCGCAGCGGGCCGGGTGCTTATAGCCGGGGGCGGTATCGCTGGACTTGCCATGCGGCGAGCGCTGCAGCGACAGGGCATTCCCTCGCTCACCCTGGAGCGGCGCCCGACGCCGGCCGATGCGGGCCTCGCCATCAACCTGCCGGGGAACGCAGTCCAAGCCCTCGGCCAGTTCGGCTTGAGCGAAGCCCTGCGCAACATCGGCTCACCCGTCCGTCGGCGCGAGTACCGCACCGAGAGCGGGCGCCTCCTCTTCGGTATCGACGAGGCGGCGTTCTGGAGGGAAGAAGCGTGCCCGCGTTGTGTGCGTCGCGCCGACCTGCTGCGCCTCCTGACGCTCGATCTTCCCCCGACCGATCTCCGGCCGGGATGTGAGATCAGCGCCGTCCGGCAGATGCCGAGAGGCGTCGCGGTCGAGCTTCAGGATGGGACGGCCGAAACCGGCGGATTCCTCGTTGGCGCCGACGGTGTCCACTCGCGGGTTCGAAGTGACACGTTCGGCGCTTCCGCGCTCGGAGCGGCGATGCTTGCCCCAGCGAGCTGGCGCTTCATGGCGCCGAACCCAGGCCTTGACGCATGGACGCTTTGGGCTGGATCAAACGGATTGTTCCTCCTCATTCCCGTCGACGATGGCGAGGTCTACGGCTGGGTCTCCGTACCCGAAGCCGGCGAACGAGCACGGGACTTGGCCGGCTTCCGGACTGTCTTCGCGTCGTTCCCACGTCTCGTCCGCGATACCCTCGATGCGGTTCTGGCCCAGCCCGGCGCGCTCTATCATTCCCCCCTCGAAGAGGTTCGCATTCCGAGTTGGACTCGGAACCTGGTGGCGCTCGTGGGAGACGCTGCCCACGCGACTGCACCGGTCTGGGCTCAAGGGGCCGCCCTCGCTCTTGAGGATGCGGTGGTGCTGGCCACGCTGCTTGCCGAGCGGATGGACTGGGACATGGTCGGCCTAGAGTACGAGGCGCTGCGGCGGCCCCGCGTGGCCCATGTCCAAGCCATGACCGATCGCCTTTCGCGGACTGCACGGATGCCGGCCTGGGCCAGAAACCTCCTGCTTCCCTTGGTTGGGCCGCGCAGCTACCGCGCGACGTACTCCCCGCTCCGCACACCAGTCTCGGCTTTAGCATCGGGCTGAGGCCATTCGCTCATCCCAACGGTCGTAGGGCGGGACCTGCAAACCTTGACCGCTAAGAAAGACGGACGTCCCGGGTTGGGAGCTTACCGGACAGAGGAATGAAACTCATCGTTGCAACAGGCGACTCCTTGATCCGTTCACCGATGAACGACCGCTTCTTGGATCGTGGCGAAGCGACTTCTACGGCAGATCTGGGTCGAAACCAGCCGACGGGGACGGCGAGATCGGCGGGGTTGGACCGCAATCTGCGTGATTAAATTTAGCTGCGGTAATGGCTGTCACTGCGTACAACGAACTGCGCCTCTGTTATCCCAAAGGCAGTGACGATTTGTTGGATGAACTCCGGTGCTTGTAGGCGCCGGTCGGCATAGATTGTGAAAACTTGGGTGGCGGTATCGTAGACGATGCGCCCACGTGGGTGCTGCTCGTACTCGCTGTACGCAATAGCAGCAGGTAGGCCGCGCCGTTTGAGTTTAGCGACGCCCACAGCCTGCCACGCCTCCCAAACGTCGTAGTGCCCACGCGGGTGGGTCAGGGCCGCTCCGTAGGGCTCGGCGGCGTTGAGCGGAGTTGAATCGATCACAAGCATGCGGATTGGGGAGGTACCGTCTGGTATTCCCCAGAAGATGCCCACGCTCGGCAGCTGCGGGGCGCTGTCAGAGAGGGGAGTGGTGGGCGTCGCGGTCATAGCGAGTTTTAGCTCCATCTGGAGTATGGGGTATTGATGGCG
Source organism: Methylobacterium sp. WL8 (assembly GCF_008040045.1). NCBI lineage: Bacteria > Pseudomonadati > Pseudomonadota > Alphaproteobacteria > Hyphomicrobiales > Methylobacteriaceae > Methylobacterium > Methylobacterium sp. WL8. Next base: position 91,120 of record NZ_VRVF01000012.1, read on the forward strand.
ATGAGCTGATCGCCTGCGCAATGATGGCGTCGCGCCAGGCGAGGGGATGAAGCCAACGCTCGGGAATGGCGGAAGCACCGTAGATCGCACCGGCGACCTGAGCCGTGACGGCATCGTTTCCGAGATGGATTGCTTCGAAGGCCGAGAGTGGTCCAGCGTGAGCTTAGGCTCAACCAAGGGGGCGGCGGCCCTTGTCATAGAGGTAAACGGTTACGGCGAAGGTCCATTCTTGTTCCGCGCGCAGCAACGCCTCACGGATTGTGGTGTCGTAAAACTCGATGACGTGGAACCCGTTGGATGCCTTTTCGACATCCGCCATGTCGAAATAGAACGAGCCCTCCGGCCGCTTCGCGTTGTCGTGCCCAGACGGCTCGAACACGGCGTCGATTTCCGGGCAGGTGCGGTCGCTGCGGTGATCGACGACGTTGCCAAGCATGAAGGCGTCCTCCAACCGGAGAAAGGCGGTCCGGCCGAGCCCTTGCGCAGCCGACGAGGGCACGGCGGCCGGTGGGGTTAGGTCGCGGACTCATTAAGTTCGTAGCCAGACGCGAAGGGCAGCGAGTTTGACGCTGGCGAGGAAGTTGTCCGGGTCTTTGTCGTAGCGCGTGGCGACGGCCCGGAAGTGTTTGATCTTGCTGAAG
>NZ_VRVF01000130.1:0-6527 GCF_008040045.1 Methylobacterium sp. WL8
GCCCATCGCGCCCTGCTCCACCGACCGCCGCCACCCGCGCAAACCAGTTGCCTGTCCGCACATCCGCGTCTAGACAGCGCCGTCCTCTGGTGGGGCGTCGCCAAGTGGTAAGGCAGCGGTTTTTGGTACCGCCATTCCCAGGTTCGAATCCTGGCGCCCCAGCCAAAAGCTCAGGATTCTCAGCCGACCGTTGATTTCTCGGCTGTTTTCGGACCCGCCCGGGCCGACCGCTCCGTCCAGGTCCACTCGGGAGGTCCACTTGTCCGGACGGCAGGGATCCCTGCCTTGCCCCGCACCCATCTCCGACGTCGCCGACAAACGGTCTTCTTTCGTCGTATCATCCCCGATGACCTGCGCCAGCGGTTCGGCCAGCGTGAGATCCTGCGCTCGCTCGGTCACGCCACACCCGGCGAGGCTCGTCGGATGGCGCAACGCCTGTGGGATGGGACAGAGACCTTGTTCACCCTCGTCCGTTTCAACCGGTCGCTCACGCGGACTGATATCGCCCGGCTCGCGGAGCAGTACCTCGAATCCGAGTCTCTCAAGCACGATGGCCTGCTCGCCACCATCGGGCACTATCCGGAAATCGAGGATCTGCCTCCCTCAGACAGCCCGACCTCCGAAAACCAGATAGATGACAGCAGCGATCCCGCACCGGACGCCCCGAAGGGGACCCTCAATGACCCGGCCGAGTGGCTAAGCCTTTATGAGGGCCGATTGGACGGCCTGAAACGCGATCGTTCGCTCAACAATTTTACCGCCGTTCGCGACACCGCAAAGGATCTCGCTACCCGCAACGAGATCGACCTCGACTCATACCCTCATGCAAACGCGCTTTGCCGCGCGTTGCTCGACGCCGACATCACGATCACCGAGGAGAAGCTGACCTTTCTCCGCGACATCGTCCTGCCCCATCACCCCCGGCACGCGACGACCCATCGCACGACCGCACCTGCTCCGCTCTCCCAGCCCGGAGCACCAGCGACCGCGATGCTGCGCGGTGCACGACAACTTTTTAGCGAGAGTTGGGCGCTTTATGCGCGGGACCGCGTCGACAGCGGGAACTGGAAATCGTCGAATGAACGGCAAGCCCGGTCTACGGGACGCCTGTTCGTCGAGATCTGCGGGGACAAGCCGCTCGGCGCCTATGGGCCGGCGGATGGGGCTGCGTTCAAGCGTGCTCTGCTGGCGTTGCCGGCCAACTACGACAAGAACATTGAGTGGCGCGATATCCAGCGCACGCGCGGCATCCGTGGCTTGACCGAGCATTGCAGCGGCAAGCCCGGGATCGATCGACTGAAGCCGCAGACCTTCAATCGGCACTTGGCCGCGTTGTCAGGCATCTGGCCTTGGCCCCAGACCAACGAAGTCGTCGCCAAGGGCCTCCCATCGATCTTTGAAGGTCTGCACATCAACCTGAAGCGCACGCGAGCAAAGCTCCACAGAGCGCGAGACGAACGGCCGATGTGGGATCAGGCCGAACTCGTGGCCGTGCTGAGTGCACCCTTGTTCACAGGCGTTCGAAGTCGTCGGAGCTGGAAAAGAACGGGACCGAACGTCCTACGCGACGAGCGGTACTGGGGCGTCCTGATCGGCTGCCACAGCGGTATGCGTCGTGGCGAAATCTTCCAGCTCCAGGTGCGGCACGTCGTGCACGATGCAGAGACCGGTATTTGGTACTTCAATTTGACGGATTCGACCTTCCAGCTGAAAGCGGAGGGCAGTGCCCGCTGGGTCCCCCTTCATCAAAACCTGTTGAAGCTGGGCTTGCTTGAAGCCTTGGTACAGAAACGAGGAGAGCAGGAATGGCTCTTGCCGGAGGGCGAGGAAGGCCCCGAGCAACAGGATGATCTCGCCGACGGCGACAACGCGTCATTCGGCAGCGCTTTTGGCAAGTGGTTTCAGCGCTTCAAATCGGAATACGGCGTGCGTCATGAGGTGGTGTTTCACTCCTTCCGACACACGGTGACGACGCTCCTTTGCAATGCCGGGGTTCAGCGAGAATTCGTGGAGGAGCTCATCGGCCATGAGAGCAGGGAAAGGCGGTCCGAGATCAAGCGTTACAACAAAGGTCAAACCCTGATGATGCTCAAAGGTGTCATCGACCACCTTGTTCTGCCGATTGACATCAATAAAATGATGGATGCGGCGCCCACTGGCCAACCTCGCCCCTCGTTAGAGCCAAGACGGTCGTCGACCGCATAGGGTGCCAAAGAACGGCTCGTGTTGGCCTTTGGTCGGCAGGGGCTCAAGCGAGCTGTAAAAGCTGAACCGTTCCCCCAAGCGTGTGCATTCTACAATCCGCCCATCGCGGTTGTACAAATGACTTTGTCGGCGTCCCATGAGTGAACACGCCTTGCTGCGACCAGTCGTCCGCATAGGGTCGTTTGTAGAGCAAGGCGTCGATCCTGAATTTCCGCTTACAGGCTGGCCCACGAAGCAAGGACGTATGACCGGGCTGGGTGGAATGCGGTCCAACCGCTTTTCCGTCGTACCCGCCTTCGCACGGACGTCCATGCCGTGCGTGGGAGCGAGGCGATCAATTCGATGGCGTGCCACGACGGGGACATCGACGCGCAAGTCGTTTTGCCTCGACCAAGGCGCCTATCGCCTCGCTGCTGCCACTTGCCGAGGGTACACGTAGACCATGATCCCAGGCAGTTCGGTCCTCTCAGGCGGCGGTGCCATGGGCGCGCTCATGCGTGCCCACGACTGGTCGACCACGACCATCGGGGTCCGGGAGCAATGGCCACCGTCGTTCGTGACCCTCGTGCGCATCATGCTCAACTCGCGCCAACCGATGTTCATCGCCTGGGGTTCGGATCGCACCCTCGTTTACAACGATTCCTATGCGCCCATGCTGGGCTCGAGACACCCATCGGCCCTTGGCCGTCCCTTCTTCGAGACGTGGCCCGAGGTCCGCGACGAGGTCGGCGCCCTGATGGACCAGGTGTTCGCGGGCGACCCCGTGCACATGGACGACCTCCAGCTTACCCTGCATCGGAACGGCTATCCGGAGGAGACGCATTTCGCGTTCTCCTACACCCCCGTTTCGGGAGATGACGGCGTTGTCGAGGGCCTGTTCTGCGCCTGCACCGAGACGACCCGACAGATCCTCGTCGAGCGCCGGTCCTTATCCGAGCGGCAGCGGCAGAGATCGCTCTTGCAGCAGATGCCGGGCTTCGTCGCCGTGCTGCGCGACCCAGACCACGTCTTCGAGTACGTCAACGACGCCTACGTCACGATCACCGGCCGGCGTGACTACCTGGGCCGCGGCGTCCGCGAGGTGTTCCCCGAACTGATGGGACAAGGGTTCTTCGAGCTTCTAGACCGGGTCTACGCCACGGGTGAGGCCTACACGGCCAGCACCTTGCCGATCCGGTTCGCCGGCGAGGACAACGACCGCTTCATCAACTTCATCTATCAGCCTATCCGCGACGACGCAGGCGCGGTCACCGGCATCTTCGCCGGTGGGTACGAGGTCACCGACCAGGTGCGTTCGCGCGCCGCCCTCGCGGACAGCGAAAGCCGCTATCGCACCCTGTTCGAGAGCATCGACGTCGGGTTCTGCATCATCGACATGAGGTTCGACGATGCGGGCCGTGCCACCGACTACCGCATCGTCGAAGCCAATCCAGCCTTCGAGAGGCAGACCGGCGCCGACGTCGTTGGTCGTTGGGTCAGTGAGTTCGCCCCTGACCTGGAACCCTACTGGTTCGACCTGTACGGACGCGTCGCGCGAACGGGCGAACCGGCGCATTGCGAGAACAAGGCCGACGTCTTCGGGCGCTGGTTCGACGTGCGCGCGCTCCGCGTCGGCGATCCGCTGGACCGGCGTGTCGCGATCCTGTTCAGCGATATCTCCGAGCGGAAGCGCATGGAGGAGGCGCTCCGCGTCATGAACGCGACGCTGGAACGCCAGGTCTCCGAACGGACCGCCGAGCGGAACTTCCTCGCGACCATCGTCGAGCGCACCGATATCATGGTTGTCCGTCGTCAGATGATTTGGGACATTCAGCGGTGTTCAGGAGCGGAGGCTCTGGTCCATCTGGGGTAAGAGGTTAGGCAGCCTGCGCGTGGTGGCGCAAGCGGCGATCCATCAGGGTCTGGCGCTTGATGCGTTCCCGCTCGGCCAGGATCCCTTCGCCGCGTCCGAAGTAGACGTCGGCGGGCGTGAGGTTGCTCAGGCTCTCATGGGCTCGGGCATGGTTGTAGTGTTCGACGAAGGCCGCCACCCGCGCTTCGAGTTCGCCGGGCAAGTAGGCGTGTTCGAGCAGGATGCGGTTCTTGAGCGTCTGGTGCCAACGCTCGATCTTGCCCTGCGTTTGCGGATGGCATGGCGCACCGCGGGTGTGGGTCATGCCCCGAATGCCGAGCCAGTCAGCCAGGTCGCTGGCGACGTAGCTCGGCCCGTTGTCGGAGAGCAGGCGTGGCCGCGGCATCACCCGCGCCTGATCGAGCCCAGCGGCCCCCAGCGCCAGGTCGAGCGTGGCGGTGACGTCGCTGGCCTGCATCGTCGTGCACAGCTTCCACGCCACGATGTAGCGTGAGAAGTCGTCCAGGACCGTCGACAGGTAGTACCAGCCCCAGCCAACGACCTTCAGGTAGGTGAAGTCCGTCTGCCAAAGCTGGTTGGGCGCGGTGGTCTTATCGCGGAACTCGTCGGCGGCCTTGATGACGATATAGGCTGGGCTTGTGATCAGGTCCTGCGATTTGAGTAACCGGTAGACGGTCGCTTCCGAGACGAAGTAGCGACGCTCGTCTGTGAAGCGCCCCGCCAGCTCACGCGGGCTGAGTTCAGGCTGCTCCAGAGCCAGGGCAACGATCTGCTCGCGGATCTCTGCAGGTAGACGGTTCCAGACCCGGCTCGGCTGCGAAGGATGGTCCTTCAACGCCTCGGGGCCGCCGCGCTGGTAGGCATCGTACCACCGGTAGAACGTCGAGCGGGTGATGCCGAGCTTGTCCAGGGTGGCACGCACCGGCAGGTGGGATTGCTCGACGAGCCGGATGATCTCCAGCTTCTCGGGGGCCGGGTACCTCATGCCTCGTCGCCCCCAGCCCCGCTCATGCTTATGGGATGGCCCGCCCCTCACCGAACCGTTGGTGGCATGCTGCTGCCTTGGAGGAATGGAGGGATTGGGAATGGCAAAGAGTTCGGTCGCCGTGCTGGGTATCGATCTCGGCAAAAACAGCTGTAGCCTGGTTGGCCTCGACCCAGCCGGTACGGTGGTTCTGCGTCGTCGTGCACGGCGTGAGACGATCGTCGGCCTGACGGCCAAGCTGCCCGCTTGCGTCGTCGCGATGGAGGCCTGCTGTGGCGCCCATCACCTCGGGCGGCTGCTGGCCGCGCAGGGACATACCATCCGACTGATGTCGCCCGAGTATGTCCGCCCCTACGTCAAGGCGTAGAAGAACGACGACCGCGATGCCGAGGCGATCGCCGAGGCCGCCACACGTCCGACGATGCGCTTCGTGCCCCTCAAGGCGCAGGAGCAACTCGACATGCAGAGCCTGCACCGGGTCCGGTCTCGGCTGGTCGGCATGCGGACCATGCTCATGAACCAGCTCCGCGCGATCCTGTTGGAGCGCGGTCTCGTTTTCCCGCAAGGCCGCCGCAAGTTCGAGACGGCGGTCGGCATTCTCGTGACGGATCCCCAGGCGCAGATTGGCGCGCGTATCCAAGCTCTCGTCGCCGAGATCCGTGAGGAGTGGGTGAGCCTCGACGGCCGTATCGAAGCGCTCGACCGAGAGTTCGCGGCGCATGCCCGCGCCGACGAGGCGGCACGTCGCCTGGAGTCGATCCCAGGCGTCGGGCCAATGACGGCCACGGCCTTGCGCGCAGCCGTCGACGATGGAAGCGCCTTCGCGTCTGCCCGCGACCTGCCGGCCTGGCTTGGCCTCGTGCCCCGACAGCATACGACCGGCGGCAAGCCGAAGCTGCTCGGCATCAGCAAGAGGGGCAACGCCTATCTGCGTGGGCTCTTCATCCATGGGGCGCGCGCGGCGCTGGCCTCGCTGTCCAAGGTCGAGGATGCGACCGGCCGATGGCTGCGCGGTCTGCTGGCGCGGGCGCACTACAACGTCGTGGTCGTCGCGCTCGCCGCCAAGCTCGCGCGGATCGCCTGGGCGACGCTGCGCAAAGGAGTGAGCTTCGAGCGGCATCCGGAGCCGGCCCTCGCATAGGGCATCAAAAGAGGTTGACCTGAGGCGGAGCGCGATCGCTCGGCGCGGGTCCACGAGGTCTGCGGGAGGACAGTGAAGATGGCCTGACGGTCGAGCGGCGTTCCGGAAGCCTGGCAAAAAAAGCGGCCCCCGAGGCCGAATTGCTTATGAGGCCCGGGACGTGCGGCTCTCCATCTTGGCGGCGGCCACCATGCCGACATGCCGGATACGTTTGTGCTGATCCTCCCCCGGTTCCACGGACAGGGGGGTTAGCTCGCGTTCCGTTCGGCTTGCTCGGGTGTGATGTATCCCAGGGCCGAGTGGATGCGCTGCCGATTGTAGTAGCCCTCGATGTAGGCGAACAA
>NZ_VRVF01000131.1:0-6455 GCF_008040045.1 Methylobacterium sp. WL8
GTGTTGGGGTCGAAGGGGTCGGTCATCGAGGCAAGCCTGGTGAAGGCACCGGCGCGAACGCGCAGCGGTGCCGAAGGAAAGGGAGAGGGCGAAGGCAGAGGGGTGAGCCGAGGCCGGGTCGCTGACGCGACCCGGCGGGATCAGGGCGCCATCGAACGGGGCGGACGCGGCATCGCGTTTCCGGAGGGCTCGAGCGTGTCCAGGGTGCGCGCGAGGAGATCGGGAAGGTTCGCGCGCAGGTTGGCGGCGATCCGGGCCGTCACCCTCTCGATGGCGTCCATGACCGGCTCCTGGAAGAGCCCATCGATATCCCGGCCACGGACCGACAGATCAGCACTGTAACCGGCCCGCCCGTAGACATCGATCAGGACAGCCCGAACACAGGCGACCTGAAAACCCAAGGTCTTGAGAAACGCGATGCCCTGTACTTGGGCGCATCTTAAGATCCACTCGACTTGGTGGACTTTCCGAGCCTCGGACTTGCCGCCGCCGCGCTTCATCTCGATGATGAACGCGTGTCGGGTCCGGTTGTCGATCACGACGAGGTCGAGCTGAACCGTCTGGGCGATGTCGCCCGAGAGGTCGATCGCGGTCCCTGCCAACGCGGCCATCGAGCAGCTGCGGACCAGCTCCTGGGTCGGCACGGTGATCGACATCGGCACGTCCCGCAGCACGAGGTAACGGCCGCTGCTCTCGAGGACGTCCGTGAGCGCCGCCTCGAGCAAAGTGCCGTGCCGTTTGACGACCGAGGACAGCACCGATCCGACCTGCGACAGGCCGGGACCGAGCAGCGGATCGGGCGTGAAGACGGCCCGCAGGGCCTGATCGACGACGAGGTCGGCGGCCGCCAACACCGCGGGTGAACACGCGAACGGGTTCGCAGCGGGTTCGTATCCGCAGCCCTGCGCGGCCCCGCTGCCGAGCGGAACCGGGATGCGCCCCGACGCTGTCGAGCGGGATGCGGTGTCGCTGCCCGCAGACAGCCGGTGCCGGCCGCTGCGATGAGCAGCCGGGTGGGGAATGATGGTCATGGGTCCAAGTCCGTCCAGACGGACACCCCTCCCCCAGGCCGGCCGACCGACGGGCGGCACGGACAGCAGGCGGATACGCGTTGTGGCCCTTGGCCGACGACGACGATGGGTGTCGTGATTGCAGGAAAGCGAAGGCTGACGGCACTCCACGCGGGAGTGCGGATGGTCAGGCCTTCAGGCGATCATGCAGATCGGCGGGACGGACGGAGGGACCTGTGCGGTCGACCGGACGCGGGACGGTTTCGTCGGGGGCGCAATGCCGGTAGGGTTGGGCTTAGCCATGGCTTTGTATCTCTCCAGGATACGGGTCTTGGTCAGGCCGGGGCTGGTGCTGCTAACACCGGCACCGGCCGTCCTCTGCTAAAGGACGGCGCGGCACCCAAGCCGGGTCTGCCATCGCCAAACGTGGCCCGGGCGCGGCCCTTTGGGAAGCGCTCGGGGGCAGCAATCCTTCATTCGGCAAGGCATTCCGCCTGGCATCGTTAACGCGAGCTTGGCGTACGCCTCGCCGTCCGATTGCGGGTTCGGCGCCAGAAACGGAGGAAATTGCCTGACCAGAGGTGGCCGCGATGAGGATCACAGAGAGAGGCTCGGTGGTGGTGGTTGGGCGCCTATCGGTACGATAACGCGTTCTCGGGCCGGCGTAGACGCCCGCGCCGAAGGCCCGGCAAGCTGCACGCCGACAAAGCCTACGATCATTGGCGCTGCCGCCAGGACTGCCGGGCTTGCCGGATCGTGTCGCGCATCGCGCCGAGGCATCGAGAGCAGCCAGCGCCTGGGGCGGCACCGCTGGGCCGTCGAACGCACCCTGGCGTGGCTGGCCCGCTTCCGGCGGCTGGCCATCCGCTACGAGCGCCGCGCTGACATCCACCTCGCCTTCACGACGCTGGCTTGCGCCCTCGTTACCCTTAACCAATGCGAACGGTTCTGTTAGAGCCCGTCCGATAAGGGGCTGAGGCAGGGTTGAGTGGCCGGGACGGCAGTGATTCCAAGAGGGTGCTGAAACCTGACCTGGATCTGCCATGTGGACCCCGACCACTTGCCGGCAGCATAGCCGTGCGCGCCTGCGCTACGAAACCGACCTGACCGATGCGGAATGGGCCGTGATTGCGCCGCTGATGCCGGAGCCGGCTTCGTGCGGTCGTCCGCCCGTCTGGACGACGCGGGAGGTCCTGAACGCCATCTTCTACGTGCTGCGAGGCGGTATCGCCTGGCGGCTGATCCCGAAGGACCTGCCTCCACGCAGCACGACGTTCGGCTACTTCGCGCGCTGGCGCGACGCCGGGCTGTTCGGCCGGATCAACCACACGCTCGTCATGGCCGACCGCGAGCGGGCTGGTAGGCATGCCTCACCCACCGCCGCGGTGCTCGATAGCCAGAGCGTGAAGACCACCGAGAGCGGTGGCCCGCGGGGCTACGACGCCGGAAAGAAGATCAAAGGCCGCAAGCGTCAGGCACTGGTTGACACGGACGGACGCGCTGTCGTGCTCGATCCTCAGGCCGCCGACGTACAGGATCGCGATGGGGCAGGACCGGTGCTGCGCCTATCACGGTGGACCTTCCCGTTCCTCGCAAAGGCCTTCGCCGATGCAGGCTATGCCGGCGGCAGACCCGCGACCGCAACGATCACCACCGTCGACATCGTGCGCAAACCCAAGGATCAAGTCGGCTTTGCCGTGCATCCACGCCGATGGGTGGTCGATCCTTCGAAAGGCTCAGGATGAGGGCTTCTTTGGCTGGATCAGCCGCAACCGCCGCCTCTAGAAAGACCCGGAGGCGACCCTCGCCTCGGCCCAAGCCTTCCTCTACGCCGCTGCCGTCATGATCCTCGTTCGAAGACTCGGCCGAGCGATATGACTTATCGGACGGACTCTAAAACAAAACAAACAAAAATGTCGACATTAATCGACATCAATCATTCTTCGACGACAGCAGAAAAGCTGCGTACATGTCCCAAAATCGCTCTTCGTTCCAGTCGGAAACGCAGCCAAGCGCGCGGTCGAGGTTAATACGAGTCATCGGCTCCGATAAATCGGTCTGTATCGCAAGTTCGACATCGCAACGAAACCTAAGTCTTGGAGCAAGTTCTCTCGCCATCCGAAAGCTAAAGTCACCCTGACTTTCCACATATCCGCTCGGCGCACAATGCGATGTCCCAGATTTAGTATTGACGCTATTACAAAAGCTTGAATAGCATAAGGAAAGCAGGTCAACCGGAATGTTATCTCTGACATAATTAGGCGTATTAACGCGCGCTACCGCACCACTTTTCCAGGTTCGAAAAAGATAGTTGCAAAAACGTGGCTCTTCGTAAGGTCCAAACGGGTTGGGAATTACAAACTTGCCAAACTGAAGCCCAAGGGCATCGCACCAGTACTCAAACACTTGTGATGTGAGCGCTTTGGACAAGCCGTAAGGTGAAAAGGAACGCAGTGGGCGGCTACCAGCACCCTCCCCAGACTCAAACACGCTTCCAGTAAGCACTACGCTCTTTAAGCCGCCGGCCTTGAGGGTTTCCAGAGTTGACTTGAGCGCAAAGGCGTTATCCGACAAAGCGCCAATCACATCGAAATCTGGGCTTCGATAGTTCACAACCTGTGCAGCGTGATGACAAAGGATATCAAAATCACCTTGTGAAGCAAGTTCAATGAACCTCGGACTACCGAATGGCATGAACCAATGTATTTCTGCTATTGCAGCTGCTTGCGCTAGCCGATCACGCTTTAGCCCAACATAACTATGCTCGGTACCCCGAACCGCGGCAGCGACGGAATGCCCCGACGCGACCAGCGCCTGCACAAACGCGACCCCAGTGAATGAGCTTGCGCCGGTAAAAAGAACTCTCAAAGCAGCCCCTTCAAAGTCTCCGTACCGTGGAATTCAGAATTGTAGGATGGCCAAGAACTGTCTTTGAGCGATATTTCGAGCGGCTTTATTGGCCAAACTATGTTTAGCCACGGATCATCAAAACGGATGCCGCGTTCGGCCTCGACAGCGTAATAATCACTCACCATATACAAGGCTTCGGTATCATCCGTCAACGTCAGGATAGCATGCGCAAAGCCGCGTGGCACGTACATCATTAATCTATTCTCGGCATTGAGCTCCTCGCCAAACCACCGACCGAATGTTGGTGAGTCTGGTCGAAGATCGACGATAACGTCGTAAAGTGATCCACGAATGCAACGCACCAGCTTGATTTCGGCAGAACGTCCGATTTGATAATGAAGACCTCGTAGTGTGCCGCGTTTCGCGCTCAGCGAATTATTTGCTTGAACGAAGTTTATCCCTAGACCGGCCGACTGAAACTCTTTTTTACAAAAGAAGCGCGCAAAAAAACCGCGATCGTCACCGTGCTTATCTAACTCAATTACCCGGGCGCCTTCCAGTGGAGTATGATGAAACTTCATGCCAATAATCCGATTTAAATGGTCCAGCGGATGGACTGATCGATTCGACCTGCCGACTGGTGGCGCTCCAGGACGCGAAGTCTAATTAAGTTAGAGTCCCGGAATTCAAGATTTTGGAAACCGATTGATCGCAGACCATCTCGTAAACCGACGATGCTAGTATCGAGCGTCTGTATCGGTTGATAGTCAGGCGCAAGACGCTGAAACAGGCTGAAATCCACCTTATAGGAGCGACGATCTGGTGGCGCGTTTATATTAATAGAGATCGTAGTCCCAGGAATAGACGCAGCTACAGCTTGCGCTAAATCTCGGACTTGATAATTCCATTTTTCGGATCCAACATTAACAACTAAAATTCCTTGATTCGGCTCTCTTGCTCTCAGAATAGCCCATTCGATCGCTCTGGCCATGTCTTTAACATCGATAAGCGGACGCCATGGCGATCCGTCGCTCAACACCGTAATAGTGCTAGATGATAAAGCACACGCGACAAAGTCGTTTACAACCAGATCAAGACGGAGGCGATCGGACATTCCGCAAGCGGTCGCAAAACGCAGACAAGAAACAGTCATCGCGCCGTGGTCCATCCTAGCGAGCGATTGCTCAGTGTCGATCTTTGATCGAGCGTACGCGGTGAGCGGCTCGACGGAGTCCTTTTCGGTGCGCGCCCGACCATCGCCGGCAAATCCGTAAACACTGCAGCTCGACGCGAACACAAACGCTTTAACACCTGCTTTTGCGCAAAGACTTGCTAGACGCACGCTCGCGGTGTGATTGATATCGTCGGTGACGGTTTCAAACTGTTTACCCATCGGATCATTGCTAAGGGCGGCAAGATGGACTACAGCATCAATTCCAATAAGATCCTCTGTTTGGATATTTCTAACATCACCGAACCGCTGCTCGATAAGCATTCGCTCAGGAAGCGACTCGTTAGTAGTTAGACAATGCCCGAACAGGCTGGTATCGAAGCCAATTACTTTAAACTCATGAGACGACTTCACCAGATGTCTTACAACGCCCGGGCCGACATACCCCATATTACCAGTAATTAAAACGCGCATCAAACAATTCCTTACCAAATTTTCCAGGGAGCATTACCGCTTACCCACAACTCTTCGAGATGAGTTTTATCACGAAGTGTGTCCATAGGCTGCCAAAAGCCGTGGTGAAAATAGACAGAAAGTTGATTATCTTTTGCAAGCTGCTCCATCGGCTCACGCTCCCATATTGTATCATCATCAGTAATATATTTTGCAATCTCGGGGCGGAGAATAAAAAACCCGCCGTTAATCCAGCCCCCGTCACCAATTGGCTTTTCTTGAAAGCCAGTCACTTGTAGGCCCTCATAGGAAAGAGCTCCAAAGCGCCCTGGCGGCTGCACTGCTGTGACCGTTGCAAGCCGGTTCTCTTGCTTGTGCAGCGTAATCGCAGCCGCAATGTCAATGTTTCCAACGCCGTCGCCGTACGTGAGGCAGAAGTCATCGCCAGATACATAGGGAAGGATACGCTTGATCCGACCGCCAATCATAGTTTTCTCGCCTGTATCAACGAGTGTAATACGCCATGGTTCCGCGGAGGCATTGTGAACAAATTGTGAATTATCACGCATATCAATTGTCACGTCTGACATGTGAAGGAAATAATTTGTAAAATACTCTTTGATCACATATCCCTTATAGCCTAAGCATATAACGAAATCGTTTAATCCGTAACTGCTATACAATTTCATTATATGCCACAATATTGGCTTGCCGCCAATCTCGATCATTGGCTTTGGCTTGATCTGTGTCTCTTCGGAAATCCGAGTTCCAAGACCGCCTGCTAGTAACACGACTTTCATTCTATTACTCCATATCGCAAACGTAATAAATTCATACTAGTCGGCAGTACTTACTTAGCGTGGCGTTGTGTGTTATCGAACTTGTTGGGTTAAATCTTGGCTGCGACATAGAATGGGATCAAATAGCATTAAATCGGCCTAGCGCGCTAAAAGCAATGCATAAATTAATAT
>NZ_VRVF01000132.1:0-6183 GCF_008040045.1 Methylobacterium sp. WL8
TCACAGCGCCCGCCGCCCCCTTCCGGTCCCGCCCCGGACCGTGCCGCCGGATCGCCCGGCCCGTCCTCCGATGGCGCGTGAACTGGGGCCTTTCGAGGGCGCCCGCGTCGCGTTGCGTTCTCCGCCTCACCGGCTACACAGGGCACCGGTGGGCGTGCGGCTGTCGAGCACGCTCGTGACAGCGGAACAGGGCAGAAGGCAACGCCATGTCGGACGGCATCACCATCCATTTCGCCCCCCTCGGTCGGGGCGGATCCGGGGACCTCGTGGTGTTCGTCGGCGACGACCTCGTGCTCGGCGCGGGCGCCCGCGACGCGCTCGGTCAGGCGGGCGTCGACCTGGTCTCCCGGGCCGCCGGCAGCGAGAAGTTCAAGGCGCGCGCCTCGAGCGCGATGGTGCTGCCGGCGCCGGCCGGCGTCGACGCGGACCGCCTCGTGGTGGTCGGGCTCGGCACCGACAAGGACCGGGGCAAGATCGACTGGCCGGTGCTCGGCGGCTTCACCGCGGGCAAGGTCGCGGGCCGCGAGGCCCGCGTGGTGCTCGACTGGCCGGGCGCCGCGGCGATGCCGGCGGACGCCGCCGACTTCACGCTCGGCGCACGCCTGCGCAGCTACGCCTTCGACCGCTACAAGACCAAGAAGAAGCCCGAGGCCGAGGACGCGAAGGCCGCGACCACGCTGACCCTGATGCTCGCCGGCCACGCCGAGGCCGAGGCCGCCGCAGGCGCGAGCGCCGCCGTCGCAGAGGGCGTGACGCTCGCCCGCGACCTCATCAACGAGCCGCCGAACGTCCTCACCCCGGAGGAGTTCGCCCGCCGCGCCTCCGAGCTGACCAAGCTCGGCGTCGAGGTCGAGGTGCTGGAGCCGGCCCGCATGCGCGAACTCGGCATGGGCGCGCTGCTCGCCGTGGCGCAGGGCTCGGTGCGCGAGCCGCGCGTCGTGGTGATGCGCTGGAACGGCGGCCCCGGCGGCGAGGCTCCGGTCGCCTTCATCGGCAAGGGCGTCGTGTTCGATTCCGGCGGCATCTCGATCAAGTCCGCCGGCGGCATGGAGGACATGAAGGGCGACATGGGCGGGGCGGCCGCCGTCGTCGGCACCCTGCACGCGCTCGCCACCCGCAAGGCGAAGGTCAACGTCGTCGGCGCCATCGGCATCGTCGAGAACATGCCCGACGGCGCCTCCTACCGCCCGTCCGACATCGTGACCTCGATGTCGGGCCAGACCATCGAGGTCATCAACACCGACGCGGAAGGCCGCCTCGTCCTCGCCGACGTGATCTGGCACGTGCAGGGCGCCTACAAGCCGAAGTTCATGATCGACCTCGCGACGCTGACCGGCGCGATCATCGTCGCGCTCGGCCAGGACATCGCCGGCCTGTTCTCGAACGACGACGAGCTCGCCGGCCGGATCCACGCCGCCGGCGAGGTGGTGGGCGAGATGGTTTGGCGGATGCCGCTGATCCCGGCCTACGACAAGGCGATCGACTCGAAGTTCGCCGACATGAAGAACACCGGTGGCCGTCATGGCGGCGCCGCGACGGCGGCGGCCTTCATCAAGCGCTACGTCAACGACGTGCCGTGGGCGCATCTCGATATCGCCGGCGTCGGCATGTCCTCCACCGCCAGCGAGATCAACAAGAGCTGGGGCGCCGGCTGGGGCGTGCGCCTGCTCGACCGGCTGGTGCGCGACCACTACGAAGCCAAGTAGCGGTCGCGTTTCGTCTAGCGGCCGCGGTCCGGGGGGACGGTTCGATGCGGAATTCCAGTGTTGCCGCCGCCGCCCCCGTGGTGGCGGCGCTACTCGCCCTCGGCCTCGTCGCGGCCACGGGCCTCAGCCAGCGCTCCGACCTGCCTGAATGGCTGGCGCCACGCGCCTACGGGTTCTTCCTCGACAGCTATCCGCTGTTCGCCTTCGCCCTGGCCTACGGCTTGGCCCGCCTCGTCGCGGCGGCCGCGGCGCCGGGGCCGGCCGGCGTCCCGCGCCGGGCGGTGTGGGGCGTCGTCGGGATCGCTGCGCTGCTGCTGGCCTCGCTCTACCCGACCTTCGGCGGCGTGATCCTGCGCGGGGCCTACGGCACCGGCAGCATGGCGTTCCTCACCGGCCAGCCGCTCTGGCTCGCCTACGCCCTCGGGGCCGCGGTCGCGGCGCTCCTGTTCGGCACGATCCTCGGCCTGTTCGGCTGGCTCGCGGCCGGGCGGCTCCGCCCGCGGACCGGCTGGCGCGCCCGCATCGGGTTCGCATTCTGCGGTTTCCTCGCCCTGTGGTTCGCCGCCGCCCTCCTCGGGCTCGGCCGGGCGGAGGGCATCGGACCCTGGCCGGGCCGGGCGTTCGACGGGTCGGAGGCGGGCATCGCCGCGCTGCTGGTCCTCGCCGGCGCCCTGCCGCACGCCCTCGTCGTGGCCTTCGGCCGACGGGCGCGTGCCGCGACGGCATAATCCGCCGGCTGTCAGCGCCTGCCGCCCGGGGCCGGCTGCGCTCGCTTGCCGCGGGCGGAGCGATCCCGCACAGTCCCAGCCAAGGGGAGCGAACACACAAGACCGATAAGCGCGGCCAAGAATGCCGTGCGCGATGGAGAAACGCCGTGATCCAGGAAAGCCGGGCACCGCGCCCGTGGCTCGCCGCCTACCCGCCGGGCATGCCGGCGGAGATCGACGCCGACAGCCTCGGCACCCTCGTCGACCTGTTCGAGACCAGCACCGCGCGCTTCGCCAAAAGGCCGGCGGTGACGTGCTTCGGCTCTTCGATGACCTACGCCGCGATGGGCGCCGCCGCCCGCGCGCTGGCCGCCTGGCTCGCCGCGCAAGGACTCGCCAAGGGCGACCGCGTCGCGATCATGATGCCGAACGTGCCGGCCTACGCGGTCGCGATCTTCGGGGTGCTGGTCGCCGGCGGCACGGTGGTCAACATCAACCCGCTCTACACGCCACGCGAGCTGTCGGCGCAGCTCAACGATTCCGGCGCGCGCATCCTCGTCGTGCTGGAGAACTTCGCCCACACCGTCGCCGAGGCGATGCCCGGCGTCGCCCTCGACCGCGTGGTGCTCGCCGGCCCCGGCGACGGCCTCGGGCTCAAGGGCAAGGTCGTGGATCTCGCCTCGCGCCACCTGAAGAAGGCGGTGAAGCCCTTCGCCCTGCCTGCGGACAAGACGGTGCGGTTGGACGCGGCCCTGCGGCAGGGCAGGGGGCTGAAGGCGCCTGCAATCCAGGTGACGCAGGGCGACATCGCCTTCCTGCAATACACCGGCGGCACCACCGGCATCGCCAAGGCGGCGATGCTAACCCACCGCAACATCATGGTGAACGTCGTCCAGAGCGAAGTCTGGTTCGAGGGGATCGAAGCGCCCGGCCGGGTGATGGTCACCGCGCTGCCGCTGTATCACATCTTCGCGCTGACCTGCTGCTTCTTCTTCTTCATGCGCACCGGCAGCAGCTGCCTGCTGATTCCCAACCCGCGCGACGGCGACGGCTTCGTGAAGACGCTGGCGAAGACGCGCTTCACGCACTTCTCTGGGGTCAACACCTTGTTCAACTTGTTGAACAACCATCCGAAGATCGACACGGTGGACTTCTCGCAGCTCGACTACGTGGTCGCCGGCGGCATGGCGGTGCAGAGCGCGGTCGCCGCGCGCTGGAAGGCGGTCACCGGCAAGACCATCATCGAGGGCTACGGCCTGTCGGAGACTTCGCCGGTGGTCTGCGTGAACCCGTATCGGCTGGGGACGTGGTCCGGCACGATCGGCTACCCGCTGCCCTCCACCGAGGTGTCGATCCGCGGCCCTGACGGGATGCCGGTGCCGGCCGGCACCCCCGGCGAGATCTGCGTGCGCGGGCCGCAGGTGATGAAGGGCTACTGGAAGCGCCCCGACGAGACCGCCGCCGCCACCACCGCCGACGGGTTCTTCCGCACCGGCGACGTCGCCGTGATGGAGGCGGACGGAGAGGTGCGGATCGTCGACCGGATGAAGGACATGATCCTCGTCTCCGGCTTCAACGTCTACCCGAACGAGGTCGAGGACGTGCTCGCCGCCCATCCCGGCGTGCTCGAATGCGCCGTGGTCGGCGCGCCCAGCGCCGAGACCGGCGAGATGGTGGTGGCCCACGTCGTCGTGCGCGACCCCGACCTGACGCCTGAGGCGATCCGCGCCCACGCGCGAACCCAGCTCACCGGCTACAAGGTGCCGCGCAAGGTCGTGCTGCAGGCGAGCCTGCCGAAGACCAACGTCGGCAAGGTGCTGCGCCGGGCGCTCCGCGACGAAGCGCCACCCGCGTGACGCGAAACGCAGGTAACCCCTGCGCCGTAGACGGCGAACATTCAGTTCGCGGCAGGCGCCCGGCACCCGCGAGGGGCGGCGCGGCTGCGGCGGCGGACACGATTCGGAGACGACGATGCTGATCAAGCGGTTGCGCGGCTGGGAGATTCCCGAACACCTCGTCACGCCGGAATCGGTGTTCCTCGACCGGCGGGCGCTGCTCGGCGGCTCCGCCGGCCTCGCGGCGGCGGCGATGCTGGGCGGGCGGGCGCTGGCCGAGACCGGCCCCTATCCGGCCCCGCGCAACGACGCCTACGCCCTCGACCGTCCGCTGACTCCTGAAAAGTTCAGCGGCGACTACAACAACTTCTACGAGTTCGGCACATCGAAGACCGTGCTGCCGGCGGCCGACGCCCTCAAGACCAGCCCGTGGACGATCAAGGTCGACGGCCTGGTGGAGAAGCCGTTCGACATCGGGGTCGAGGACCTGGTCCGCAAGGTCGGCCTGGAGGAGCGGCTCTACCGCCACCGCTGCGTCGAGGCGTGGTCGATGTCGGTGCCGTGGACCGGATTCCCGCTGGCGAAGCTCGTGGCGCTGGCCAAGCCCGCCTCGGGGGCGAAGTACGTCCAGCTGACGACCTTCCTCGACCGCAAGATGGCGCCGGGCCAGCGCACCTTCTACCCGTGGCCCTATGTCGAGGGCCTGACGATGGAGGAGGCGGGCAATGACCTCGCCTTCATCGCCACCGGCATCTACGGCAAGCCGCTGCCGAACCAGTTCGGCGCGCCGATCCGCCTCGCGCTGCCGTGGAAGTACGGGTTCAAGTCGATCAAGTCGATCGTGAAGGTTTCGTTCGTGGCCGAGCGGCCCAAGACCTTCTGGGAGGCGCTCGGCCCGTCCGAGTACGGCTTCTGGGCCAACGTCAACCCGGCCGTGCCGCACCCGCGCTGGAGCCAGGCGAGCGAACGCGTGCTCGGCACCGACACCCGCGTCCCGACGCTGATCTACAACGGCTACGGCGAGCAGGTGGCGGGCTTATACAAGGACCTCCAGGGCGAGCGCCTGTTCGCCTGAGGCAGTCGGTCGCTGCGCATCCCCTCTCGCCGCACGGATCTCGGGCCTGCCCGAGATCCGATCTTGCCTGCCGAAGTCGGGCAGGCCCGACTTCGGTGGGGGAGAGGACTTCGCCGACCTCGTCGTCGGCGAAGCGAGGCGGCAGCCGCCGGTGAGGGGGGCGACGGAAGAGCCTCGTCCGGCACCTCCCCCTCACCGCCGCTGCGGCTCCGCCTCCGCTTCCCGCAGGCACGGCGAGGTGCCTGCGGTCCTCTCCCCGCCCGCGGGGAGAGGGGGCTCCCCGGAAGGCGGACCGACCGAGCCTGGCGAGCCGACGACTCACCCCGCGTCGCGCAGCGCCCGGCGGATGATCTTGCCGGTTGTCGTCATCGGCAGGTGATCGCGGAATTCGATCTCGCGCGGGTATTCGTGGGCCGAGAGCCGGGTGCGGACGAAGGCCTGGATCGCGTCGGCGAGCTCCGGCGAGGGGGCATGGCCCGGGCGCAGGACGACGAAGGCCTTCACGATCTCGGTGCGCAGCGGGTCGGGCTTGCCGATCGCGGCGGCGAGCGCCACCGCCGGGTGGGTGCAGAGGCAATCCTCGATCTCGGCCGGGCCGATCCGGTAGGCGGCCGAGGTGATGAGGTCGTCGTCGCGGCCGACGAAGTGGACGTAGCCGTCGGCGTCGCGTCGTGCCTGGTCGCCGGTGAGCATCCAGTCGCCGGAGAACTTGCGCGCGGTCGCCTCCGGCTGGTTCCAGTAGCGCAGGAACATCACCGGGTCGGGGCGGGCGACGGCGATCTCGCCCGGCTCGTCCACGCCGGCCTCGCTGCCGTCGGGCCGAAGGATCGCCACGCGATGGCCGGGCACCGGCATGCCGG
>NZ_VRVF01000133.1:0-5875 GCF_008040045.1 Methylobacterium sp. WL8
AAGACATCGACCTGACGCAGCTTGGCGACGATCTCTTCAGCCGTATGCTTCTTCCGTCCCATGAAAATATCCTCCACATGGCTTGAAGCCATACCTCAGGGAGGACCACTTTTCAGGAGGCAGGCCATAAGAGATCCTCGGTTTGCCGTTGAGATTGTACGGCGGCTGGCTGAGGCACCCGGCGCGTCGGCCTCGCAGTCCATTAATCGTTCCAGACGTCATCCTCTTTGTACGACGTAGATCCAAGGCTGACCCCCTATTTATGACTGATATTGACTCGTTTCGGTGAAGCGGGAGCGATGACGCCGAGTATGTTAGGTTCGACCATCCTCGGCTGCCTATCGCGACTCTCGGGCGAGGGAGTGGCGGAGTAGAGCCGGTAGGATTCAAGGACGCTTATTTTGTCGTTGGTTCCGGTGGTCGTCGCTGCACCTGCCGGACGGAAGCCTCGATCATCGCAGGCCCGCAATTGCGGTGCCGAAGCGTGAGGCATCCATGTCCGCGACAGATTGCCGAGCGCGTTGCTCGCCGCCCCTGCCGCGCGGATCTCACGCTGGAGTTCCTCCACGAACTCACCAAAGGCATTCGAGGCCGCGGCCCCAGCATCCGTGAGGCCCGCCGCCTGTCGGGACCGATCGATCACGAACCGGGCCTGCGTGGAATCGGTGTCGTCGACGATCGCCCGCGCCATCGCAACCACGGAGCCGCGTGTGCTGGCACACTTGGTCGCGATTAGGGCACGTAACCGTTGGGTGCAGTGCAGCGTACTCACTGCATCGCAATCGAATTTTTAAGGGACGCACCGCCATGAAGGTGCTGATCGCAGCCACGGCCTTGACCGGGCACGTCAACCCGCTGCTCGCGGTCGGCCGACTTCTGGCCGCACGCGGGGACGTGGTCGTCATGACTACGGTCGAACGATTCCGGAAAAAGGCCGAGGCCGCGGGCCTACGGTTTTCGCCCATCGACGACGACCATGCCGCCGAATATCGCGCGATCGATCTGCCGGCGGGCCCGGAGCGTTATCGGCTGGAATTCGCGCGACGCTTCATCGATCCCATCCCGCACCAGACGGACGCCCTGCGTCGGCTGATCGACGACGAGCAGCCCGATGTCGTCGTCGCGGGAAGCATGTTCCTCGGCGTGCTGCCCCTGTTGCTCGATTCCAAGCCGCGCCCGCCGATCGTCGTCCTGAACGTGAGTTTCCTGTTCCTCGACAGGCCTGACGAGGCGCCCGTCGGCCTCGGCCTGCCGCCGGCGAAGGATTCCGCCGAGCAGGCCCGTTACGCGGTCCTCAAGGCCGGCATGGACGCAGCCTTCGCCGATCCCGTGCGCGTCTACGCGAACGATCAACTCGCGCGCCTCGGCGTACCGGCTCTGCCGGCCGCGCTGCCTCATTCCATCGCCACGCTGCCGGACCTGTTCCTCCAGCAGACCGTGCCGGGCTTCGAGTACGATTTCGGGACGCTGCCGCCCAACCTGCGTTTCACCGGCCTGCTGCCGGTGACGAACGCCGACGTGCCGCTTCCGGATTGGTGGGCGACCCGCGACCTCGGCAAGCCCGTGGTTCTGGTCACGCAAGGCACCCTCGCCAACGCCGACTTCGGCGAACTGATCGAGCCGACCTTGGCGGCGCTGGCGGACCGCGACGACCTCCTCGTCGTCGCGACCACGGGAGGGCGCCCGGTCGAGGCCCTTCGCGGGCCGATCCCGAGCAACGCCCGCATCGCCCCCTTTCTTCCGTTCGACGCGATGCTGTCCGACGTCGCCGTCCTCGTGACGAACGGCGGTTACGGCAGCGTCTCGCAGGCCCTCGCAGCCGGCGTGCCGATCGTCTCGTCCGGGCTGACCGAGGACAAGGCGGAGATCGGCGCGCGCATCGAGTGGTCGGGCGCCGGCCTCAACCTGGCCGCCAACGCTCCGACCGTCGACGCGCTTCGCGACGCGATCGGCACGGTTCTCGCGCAACCGCGTTTCCGCATGCGTGCCGAGGCCTTGGCTCAGGACTTCGCCCGCCTCGATTCGAGACAGGCCGTTCTTTCGGGGATCGACGATGTCGTTCGCGGCGGGCGCGTCGTCAGGGGGATCGCAGCATGACGACAACGCCGATCTGCCGCAGCGCCAGACTTGAATCCGGTGCAAATCGGTCCGCCTACGCTATGCTACGGAGACCTGGGCTGACTGCATTTGCGGCCACGCTCGTCCTGGCTGTGACGACCGGCCTGCCCATGGGATCCGCTGCTAAACTGATTCCGCAGGCCGACGATCAGGACGGCCCCTTCCTTGGCATTTGACGAACAGCGACCCAACCCGATGACGCTCGTTCCTCAGACCATCGATGATGCGGAAGTCCCCTTGCGCGTCGTGGTCGACCTGAACCGTTGTCAGGGCTATGCGCAGTGCTGCTTTGCGGCGCCGGGAGTCTTCGACGTGCGGGGCCATGAGATCCTGTTCTACGATCCGGCGCCCCCCCGCGCCCGTCGGGGCGAGATCGAACGCGCCGTCCATGCCTGCCCCGTCCGCGCCATACGCATGCAGGCCGAGCCTGGAGTGACCCAGTGAGCGGCGTCGACACGCCCGGCATGATCGTCGTGGGCGCGTCGCTCGCCGGCCTCCACGGCGCGGAAGCCTTGCGCCTCAACGGTTATCGAGGCCGCATCACGATCGTAGGCGACGAACCGCACCGCCCCTACGACCGGCCGCCTCTGTCGAAACACGTCCTCTCCGGCGAACTGGCCGCGGACGCGACCGAGCTTCCGCAACGCGCAGACCTCGACGCGCGCTGGATGCTGGGTCAGGCCGTGATCGGCCTCGATCGTCACGCGCACACGATCGGCCTCGCGGACGGGGCGGTGCTTGCCTACGACAAGCTGCTCGTCACGACCGGCGCGCGGGCCCGCCCCTGGCCGGTGGAGTTCGGCGGCACGCTCGGCAACATCTTCACCCTGCGCGGCCGTGACGACGCCGCGCGCCTGCGTGCAGCCCTGGTCGCGGGTCCGTCTCGCATCCTCATCGTCGGCGCCGGCCTGATCGGTTGCGAGGCGGCCTCCTGCTGCCGCAGCCTGGGATTGCCGGTCACCCTGATCGATCCAAACCTGACCCCGCTCGCCCGCTCCCTCGGTACGTGGGTCGGCGGCGTGATCGCGGACTGTCTCAAGGATGCCGGCGTCACGTATCGTCCGAACGCACAGGTGCTGCGCTTCGAGGGCGACGCGACCGGCCGGGTGGTTCGCGCCCACCTTGCGGACGAGCATGTCGTCGAGGCCGACCTAGTCATCGTCGCGCTCGGCGCCGTCCGGGAGACGGGGTGGCTGAAGGCGGCCGGCCTGATGGCCGATGCCAGCGGCTTGACCTGCGATGCTGCGTGCCGAACCCTGGACGCCGATGGCGCGCCGTGCCCGGACATCTACGCGGCCGGAGACGTGGCGCGATGGCCGATCTCCCTCTACGGGGATCGGCTGATCTCGGTGGAGCACTGGGGCAACGCCGTCGCGCAAGGCGGCCATGCGGCACGCAACATGCTGGCGCCGGCCGACGACCAACGCCCCTACGACCATCTCCCGGCGTTCTGGTCGAGCCAATTCGGGATCAACATCAAGGCCGTCGGCCTCAGCGAGGGAGCGGATACGGTCGCGATCGTTCACGGCTCGCGCGCCTCGCGACGCTTCCTCGCCGTCTACGGCCGCGAGGGGCGCAGCATCAGTGCCGTGTCGTTCGATCAGGCCCGGTGGCTCCCCGCGTATGCGGAGGCGATCCGGATCGGCGGCGCCTTCCCGCCGATCCGCGATGCGAGCGATCAGGATCGCATCGTCTCCGGGCTCCCCGGCTTCCCGCCGCCGCGCCGAGTCTCCGGGTCACAAGTCTCCGGGTCACAAGTCTCCGGCTCACATGTCTCCCGTTCCGACGAGGCTCGTCATGCCTGAGGACACGCTGTTTGCCGAGGTGCTGGACCCGGCCAACCGAGCCGATCCCTATCCGATCTACGCGCGGCTGCGGGAGAAGCCTGTCTCGCGCCAGAGCGACGGCAGCGTCGTGGTGAGCACCCATGCGGCGATCCGCAGCCTGATCTTCGATCCGCGGCTCAGTTCCGAGGATCTGCCGCCCTCGCGCCGCCCGCGGACCGGAAACCCGATCAAGGATTGGCTGCTCAACCCGATCAAGGACCGCATCGTCACCGCGCATCGCCCGCTGATCTTCCGCGATCCACCCGATCACGACACCCTGCGCGGCGTCGTCATGCGGGAATTCTCCGTGACGCGGGTGCAGGCCCTGAGGCAGCGTGTCGAACGCGACGTCGACGCGCTGATCGAAGATTGCCGGGGACGCGACGAGATCTGCCTCGTGGAGGATTTCTCCTACCCGCTGCCGGTCGCCGTGATCTGCGACATGCTCGGAGTGCCGGAGAAGGACGAGCCGCAATTCCAGTCCTGGGCTTCGCAACTCGCCACCGCGCTGGAGCCCGATACCCGCCACGACGAGGCCAGCCGGCACCGGACGGCCGCCGCCTTCGACGCCATCTCCGGCTACATGCGTGCGCTGATCCGCGAGAAGCGCCGGCGGCCCACGCCCGACCTGCTCAGCGCGCTGGCTGCACCGCCTCCCAATGGCAAGCCGGCCATGGGCGATTTCGATCTGATCTCGACGGCGATCCTGCTGCTCGTGGCGGGCCACGAGACGACGGTGAACCTGATCACCAACGGCATGCTCACGCTGCTGCGCCATCCCCACGAATGGGACAAGCTCCGGGCCGACCCCGAGCGGGCCCCGCGGGTCATCGAGGAATTGCTCCGCTACGAACCGCCGGTGCACTTCCGAACCCGCAAGGCGCTGGGCACCATCGAAATCGCCGGACATACCATTCCGAAGGGTGCCCCCGTCATCCTGCTGTTTGCCGCCGCGAACCGCGATCCCGCCCGCTTCGCCGACCCCGACCGCTTCGATCCCGATCGTGACGACGTCCAGCATTTCGGCTTCGGCGGCGGACTTCACTACTGCATGGGGGCGCCGCTCGCGCGGATCGAAACCGAAATCGCCCTCGTGGCCCTCAGCCGCCGCCTCGTGGCACCCCGGCTTTTGTCGGATCCGCCGCCCTATCGGAGCGGTGCTTCGCTACGCGGTCCCGAACAGCTTGGCATCGGGATCGGCGGCGTCGTTTGAAGGGCTTTGCGGTGTGGGGGCGCCGCCTGAAATGCGGTCTTCTTTGAAGGCAGACTTCCCAGATACCGGCGGCGGCTCGACTTCGTTCAGAAACTCGATTTTTGGCCGAGATTGACTAAAAGTGGCCTTATACCAAGCCCCGTTGAACGTGATTCACGTGAGGTAGCATCGCGATCCAGGTCGTGATTCTCTTTTCAGGTTTGGAGCCTGAGGAGGATGTGATGGCTGCTCCGGTGCCACTGCGATCGGATTATGATGCCGAAAGTTTGCGCGCTCTGGCCAAGGGTTCGCGCAATCCGGCCCAGACCCGCCGCCTGTTGGCGCTGTCGGTGATCTCGGCGGGCGGCTCGCGCTCGGAGGCGGCCGAGATCGGCGGGGTCGGGTTGCAGACGGTGCGTGACTGGGTGTTGGCCTTCAACGCGGCTGGTCCGGACGGGCTGATCGACGGCAAGGCGCCTGGTGCCCGTCCGCGCCTGAACGCCGGGCAGCGCGATGTCCTGAAGGCCCTAATCGAACAAGGGCCGACGCCCGCCGCTCACGGCGTAGTGCGCTGGCGCTTGTGCGATCTGGCGCAGATCCTGGCCGAGGATCTGATCCTCCCCCGGTTCCACGGACAGGGGGGTTAGCTCGCGTTCCGTTCGGCTTGCTCGGGTGTGATGTATCCCAGGGCCGAGTGGATGCGCTGCCGATTGTAGTAGCCCTCGATGTAGGCGAACAA
>NZ_VRVF01000134.1:0-5793 GCF_008040045.1 Methylobacterium sp. WL8
TCACACGCCTTCCGTCCCTCGCTGGGGTCGACGGTCTGCCCAAATCCCCATAGCTCTGCGCCCGCCATCCCGCGGGTTCGTTCTTCCACGACTTTCGTACGCCTCGCGGCGCCCGAAACTCTTCAGGGTTCACGACGTTCCGCTTTGAGGCCAAAGAGACCAGAAAGCGGACATCTGTTGTCGGGGCGGCGGACAAGAGCTGCTACGCTGTCGCCCGACTATGCAGCCCGCACTGTAGCGAAAAAGTGGTCAACCTCGGCGGCGAGGTACTCCAACTAGCGCGAAAGCTCGGAGGCCGCGCTGAGCATCTGAGCGGCCGCCGTGCCAGTCGGGATCGTGGAGAACGTGAGAAGGGATCGACCGCAGATCAACAGCAAGGGCATCACTGAACAGGGCGTGCCATTCCAGAAACGGCATACGCTACGTACTGCAACCCTGGAACGCATAACTGAGAATTATATTCTACCTGGAGTTGTGCAGCAGTAGCTGAGTTCTTTCAGCTCCAGGGATAGGCGGCCATCCCTATGGCGATCGACCCGAACAACCTGTCGCAGACCGCGACGTTGACCTTCGCCGAGGAGTTCGACGCCTTCGATACCTGGAATGGCACGACAGGTCTCGACACGGTTGGAGCACCGCAATGGTCGACCAAGATCCGCGCGACCGGGACGATGCCATACAACGACGAGTCGCAATACTACGTCGCAGGAGCCGACGGGGCGGCTGGTGCCGGCAACAGTTTGCCGAACCCGTTCCACGTTGCCGACGGTGCGCTGACGATCTTCGCCGCGCCGGCCGCCCCCGACATCCAGGGATCGCTGGAGGGACAGGCCTACACGTCCGGGATGATCAACACCTATCACGAGTTCAGCCAGACCTACGGCTACTTCGAAATGCGCGCAGAACTCCCGGCCGGTCATGGCCTATGGCCGGCTTTCTGGATGCTGCCGGAGGACGGGAGCTGGCCGCCGGAACTCGACGTGATGGAGATGATCGGCAGTGAGCCGACCACCCTGCGCAACACGGTCCACAGTCAGGTCTCCGGTGACCAGAAGGTCGATGCAACGCATTACCTGAATGAAGCCAACGTCACCGTCTCGGACATGACGTCGGGCTTCCACACCTACGGCGTTGATTGGGAACCCGACACCATCACTTGGTACTACGACGGGCAGCCGACCTTTCAGGCTGCTACGCCGGCCGATCTCGACAAGCCGATGTACCTAATCGCTAACCTCGCCGTCGGCGGGGCCTGGGCCGGCGACCCGGACGCCACGACGCCGGTGCCGGCGCAGATGACCATCGACTATATCCACGCCTATGCGAGCGCGCCGGCCTCCTCGGCGCTAACCGACACGTTCCACTTCCGCGACGCGGGCACGGGGGACGACCTCTACACCACAAGCCCGAGCGAACGGCAGTACATCGCGCAGAACCTGCCGTCCTACACCGAGGAGGGCGTGGCCTGGATGGCGCCGGCGCCAAGTGCGGACACGGTGGACGTGTTCCGCTTCGTCGATACGCGGACGGGCGAGCACTTCTATACGGCGAGCATCGCGGAGCGTAACCATATCGACGCGATGATGCCAAGCTTCCACGACGAAGGTGTGGCGTTCCAAGCCTACGCCGACCCGGCGCTGGCCGGGGCCGACGCGTTGACGGTGCAGCGGTTCCTCGACACTGCAACTGGCGACCACCATTACACCGCGGGCGACGCCGAGACCGCGGCCTTCGAGCAAGCTCAGACGGGCGCAAATTGGGTCCACGAGGGAGTTGCCTTCACGGTCCATACTCCCGTGACCGGCACGTTGGACTATTAGCTGTGCAGTCCCGGTGTGAGGCAGCCTCAGCGAAACTGATGCCGCCACGTCACGGCACTGAACAGCTAGCGAACGCTTTATCAGCTCCTGGCCAACCTCAATGACTACAAATGCCACCGAAGTAGGTCGAATTTAGAACGTCTGATTCAAAATGAAATATCCGCCTATACTTCCAGCCGCATCATATTTTTCAGCAAATATTCGTAATTATTTTTAAAGCATTTGTTTCATTCAATATCTGATAATATCACTACTCTACGAGATAGTAGACATATAGTTCTGATTTTCATGGAAGTGATCGGAGGAAAGTAAATCTGCAGAGTGGGACAGCCCCGTGGCTTCACTGTTTGCTGGGCTTTTTGATTGAGATCTACGCGCCTTCAGGGCGCGCAAGTGTGCAGCGCACGCGCCTTATCGCGCCCTTCATAATCGTGAGTCGTAAAAAGATGATGGCGAGGCATAGCGGTTCGGTAGAACTCACGGGTGCCCTGGCGTCATGCCGGGCAGCGTTCGTCGGCGTTGCGGCGATGAGCGGTCTGGTGAACGTCCTGTACCTCACCGGCTCGTTCTTCATGCTGGAGGTCTACGACCGGGTGATCCCGAGCCGATCGGTGCCGACGCTGATCGGGCTGATGGCGCTGGCGCTGGCGCTGTACGCGTTCCAGGGGGCGCTCGAGGCGATCCGCTCGCGCATCCTGGCACGCATCGGTGCGGCGCTCGACGAGGCGCTGTCGGGGCGGGTGTTCGACGTCGTGGTGCGCGCGCCGCTCAAGGGCGCGGTGCCCGGCGACGGCTTGCTCCCGCTGCGCGACCTGGACCAGATCCGCGCGTTCCTGTCGGGCACCGGCCCGTCGGCGTTCTTCGACCTGCCGTGGCTGCCGATCTATCTCGGCGTCTGCTTCCTGTTCCATCCCCTGATCGGGGCCGCCGCGCTGGGGGGCGCCGTGTTCCTCGCCGGCGTCACCTGGCTGACCGACCGCGCCACCCGCAGGCCGGCCCGGGCCGCAACCGGGCACGGCCAGCGCCGCAACGGCCTGGCGGAGGCCGGCCGGCGCAACGCCGAGGTTCTGGCGGCGCTCGGCATGCAGGGACGCTTCCAGGCGCGCTGGGCCTTGGCCAACCGCGACTACATGGACGCGCAGCAGCGCACGGCGGACGTGGCAGGCGGCTTGGGTGCCGTGTCCAAGGTGTTCCGCATGGCGCTGCAATCGGGTGTGCTGGCGCTCGGCGCCTGGCTCGTCATCCAGGGCCAGGCCACCGCCGGCATCATCATCGCGAGCTCGATCCTGGTGTCGCGGGCGCTGGCGCCTGCGGAGCTCGCCATCGCCAACTGGAAGGGCTTCGTCCAGGCGCGCCAGAGCTGGGCCCGGCTCTCGGATCTGCTCGCACGCATCCCGGCCGGGCAGCCGCGTCACAGCCTGCCGGTGCCGTCGCAGACGCTGACGGTGGAGGCGGTTACGATCGCCCCGCCGGGCGCCCAGCGCGTGGTGGTCAGCGAGGTTAGCTTCGCGCTTAGTGCCGGGCAAGGCCTCGGGGTGATCGGCCCCTCGGCATCCGGAAAGTCGAGCCTGGTGCGCGCGCTGATTGGCGTGTGGCCGCCCGTTCGTGGCAAGGTACGCCTCGACGGGGCAGCTCTCGACCAATGGGACCCGTCAGAGCTTGGTCCCCATCTCGGCTACCTGCCGCAGGAGGCTGAGCTGTTTGCCGGTACGATCGGCGAGAACATCGCCCGCTTCGATCCGGACGCGGCCCCCGAGGCGGTGATCGCGGCAGCGCACGCGGCGGGCATTCACGAGATGGTGCTGCGCCTGCCCGAGGGCTACGACACCCGGGTCGGAGAGGGCGGGGCGGGGCTGTCGTCCGGGCAGCGTCAGCGCGTCGGGCTGGCACGGGCGTTGTACCGGGACCCGTTCCTAGTGCTCCTCGACGAGCCCAACGCCAACCTCGACGCCGAGGGCGAGAACGCCCTGACGCGGGCGATCCTCGGGGTGCGGGCCCGCGGCGGCATCTGCATCGTCGTGGCGCACCGCCCCTCGGCGCTGGCGGCGCTGGACCTCGTGCTGATGATGGCCGACGGACGCGCCCAGGCCTTCGGCCCGAAGGACGAGGTGTTCAAGCGCGTGCTGCGCGCCGCCCCCGACCCGAGCCAACCGAGTCCGTCTCAGGGTTACGCGCCGTCGATCCCGTCGCAGGCCCCCGCTCCGCACGCCTTGCAGGAAAGCGCCTGACCATGACCGACCCGGTGATCGTCTCGGCGGCCCCCGCGCCGTCCGTCCTGCGTCCGCGTGCCAAAGCCTCGATCCGCCGCCACCTGGCGCTGAGCTTGGCGCTCGGCACCGTGCTGGTGGTCGGCGTCGGCGGCTGGGCCGCGCTCACCGAGATCGCCGGCGCGGTGATCGCCCCCGGCCAGCTCGTGGTCGAGTCCGACGTGAAGAAGGTGCAGCATCCCACCGGCGGCGTGGTCGGAGAGCTGCTCGTGCGCGAGGGCGATCGGGTCAAGGCCGGCGATGTTCTGATCCGGCTGGACGCCACGCAAGTGCGGGCCAACCTCGACATCGTGCTGAAGGCGTTGGACGAGTTGAGCGCTCGCCGCGCCCGCGACGAGGCCGAGCGCGACGACGCCAAGACGATCGCTCTCCCCGTCGACCTGCTGACGCGCCAGACGGCCGACCCGTCGGTCGTCCGCCTCATCGACGGCGAGACGCGGTTGTTCTCGGCCCGCCGCGCCAGCCGCGCCGGGCAGAAGGCGCAGCTCGCCGAGCGCATCGCGCAGCTGCGCCAGGAGATCGGCGGCCTGACCCAGCAGGCCGCCGCCAAGGAGCGCGAGACGGCGCTGATCCTCACCGAGCTGAAGGGCGTGCGCGAACTCTACGGTAAGAACCTCGTGCCGCTGACACGGGTCACCGCGTTGGAGCGGGAGACCGCGAGGCTTCAGGGCGAGCGCGGGCAGCTCGTCGCTCAGACTGCCTCGGCGCGCGGCAAGATCACCGAGACCGAACTGCAGATCCTGCAAATCGATGGTGACATGCGCACCGAGGTGGGTAAGGACCTGGCCGAGATACGCGGCAAGGCGTCGGAACTCGGCGAGAAGCGCATCGCGGCCGAGGACCAGCTCAAGCGCATCGACCTGCGCAGCCCGCAGGACGGCACCGTACACCAGATGACGGTCCACACCGTCGGCGGCCTGGTCACGCCGTCCGAGCCGGCGATGCTGATCGTGCCCTGGGCCGACCAGCTCGCCGTCGAGGTCCGGATCCAGCCCCAGGATATCGACAGCGTGCGCCGCGGCCAAAGCGCGGTGCTACGCTTCCCCGCCTTCAACAGCCGCACCACGCCCGAGATCGACGGCACCGTCTCCCGCGTCTCGGCCGACGTCTCGACCGATCCCAAGACGGGCCAGAGCTACTACACCGCCCGCATCCTGGTGCCCGAGGCAGAGCGAGCGCGGCTCGGCGCCGTCCGCCTCATCCCCGGCATGCCGGTTGAAGCGTTCCTTCAAATCGGCGAACGCTCCGTCCTGAGCTATCTCGTCAAACCCCTCACCGATCAAATCGCCAAGGCTTGGCGCGAGAAGTGAGGAAATTAGACTGCTGCGGGTGAGTTTGTACCACCTCTAAGCAACTCTAAAAGCTGCTGTTATTCTAGAACTTTTGGTCAGGAAACCAGTCGTTTACCGAACGGTTGACCGTTCACATAAGCGCTTTTATGCGTCGCAGCGGGTCCGGTTACGACTCTTTGCGGACCGTCGGAAGGTCTGCTTCTAGGCTGTTGAAACAGACAGCAGCGACCGGGTCGGGTGGGAAGCGGATATCAGCGTACCGCCCGGAAGCAGACATTGCACTTTAACAGGCTGCTGCAGAAGTCTGGTGTTACGCTCGGTTTGGATCGTTATCGGTGTTTGCCACGGATTGGCCGACGTCCGAGAGGCTGGATTCTGCCTCTTCGATGGGAGCCCGGGTTACGGGCCGCGTCT
>NZ_VRVF01000136.1:0-5723 GCF_008040045.1 Methylobacterium sp. WL8
GTGCCAGTTTGTAGACTCTGTCTTGAGTAATTTCTAGCTGAACGATGACGCGTTCGCGTTTGCGACAAGCCCGCCTTGAGGACGATGTTCCCGTTGGAGACCTGCACGAAGCTATCGCGTGTGGGCAGAATTTGACTTTTCCAGTCGGTGAAGTTGCGCTGTGCTTGGTCGGGCAGACCGTCGTCCTCACCGTGCAAGGGCCGCCCCTGCCAGCGCATACCTGAGGACGCACCCGGCCCGCGCTCGTCCTCGAGGGCAGACGGATTAACCGCTTCCCCCTCCAACGCGGCCTTGGCAGCGCGGATCATCTCCAGCCGCCGCTGCTTATCGGCCATCCAGTCTAGCGTCTCGTCCTCACGCCGAGTCGCGCCCGGCGCCTCATGCTCGGCCACGTTTGCCTCGCGCGCTTGCTCCAGCCAAGCATCGATCTCGGCGGCCAGCACGGGCTCGTCCGTCTTCATGCGTCCGTAGCTCATCGCCTTGTGGCAGGAGGCGTTTGCCTTTACCTCGGTGCCGTATCCCGCCACGTGGGCGAACTGCACCAGATCGGCCGCGCGGCACAGGCGCAGCACCTGCACGAACAAGTCGGACAAAACCAAGTAGTGGCGCTTGCAGAAGTCGATGATGGTGCGAAAGTCCGGCTGGTCTAACCCAGTCACCGCCATGACATCAACCCGCTCCTCGCAGGCCCAGGCGAGTTGACGCAACGAGTATAGACCCCGGCTGTAGCCGTAGAGCAGCAGCGCCACCATCATATCAGGATGGTAGTGCGGGTAGCCGCGCTCTTCGCTGTAGGTGCCGAGGATGGCCGACCGGTCGAGCGCTTCCCGCACCGCGTCGCGAACGAAGTGTGTCATGTACCCAGCTAGCACGAGCTCGTGCGGCGAGGGCGGTAGCAACAAACCCTGATACACGTCCCAGGAACGAAAAACCTTGGCCATTAACCAGATCAAGCACCCTCCGGTCCCGCCATCGAGAGGATTACTCGGACGGGCTCCTAGTTCAGACGGTCAAGCGGCTTGCTTGGCCGCCTTGCGTTTGCCCAGGGTTTGGTCGGAAAGTCCGACTTGTTGCGCGTTTTGGGGCAGCCGGTCAAGGACGGCATCGGCGAGCGTCGGGATGCCTATTGATCCGCCCTCGACGTCATGCTCGGCTTGATGAGGACCTGCGCCAAGCTCGGCGTTTCGTTCTTGCGCTACCTTGGTGATCGCTTCGGCATCCCAGACGGTGCAACCGCCCCACCCCGTCGGACGTCTTTAGAAACTCCACAACAGCCTGACCGCCCAGCAATCTGCCCCGGTTATGCATCAGACCCTATAGAGTGGCGCAATGACAAATCATTCCCGTTTTGCCGCGCTGTGGCTGTGTGTGCTGCTGCCCGCAACGGCTTCGGCCCTCGACCGAGCGCAGCCGCGGCAGAAGATAGGGCCGGTCGATATTCTTGGCTCAGTGACCGTAGCGGGCACGTCGTTCGCGCCCCACGCCTCCATCGGCAAATCGTTCACCGATCCGACCTCGAATTGGGTCAATGACAACCTGCCCGGCGCCTACTCCCCGAACCGGGTGCAGCAGTTCGTGATTTCGCCGAACGGCGGCTTCTCGGCCGTCGTTCACGCCGCGCGCACATCGGATAACCAGGGCGCGATCGACAACGTCCTCTCGGATACCTGTCTCAGCGTTCACGACAATCCGACAGTCGCGCACCTGAACTGGTGCCGCTACACACAAGTCAACCTTAAGCCGGGTGCGGCGCTGTCACTGGCGCTCGGCGAGGAGAGCTCCGTCGAAAACAGATGGGGCACCCCGATCAAGATGGATCCGTTCGGCAATTTCAATCCGGGCGGCAAGGACATCGCGGGGCTGCGTATCAATGCGATTGGCCAATTCAACAATGGGCTGACCTATTACCCGATCTCAAGCTATCTCGAGTTCACCTATAACGCTCAACGTGCGCTAAACGGGATCACCTTCGAGCAGGAGAGCATTGCCGACAATGGTCGTGGAACTAAGGACGCGATTGTCCTCGGCATCAATCATGCCCTGCAATGGTATGGCGGCCCGGCAAAGCCCTCGTGGCGCCTGTTTTCAAATGCGCAGACCGGAACCGGTCAGATCATCATGGGCGACAACAAGTTCGACATCTTTATTGGGTCGAGCGGAGAGAATCCGGTCTCTATCGCGCCGAACAACGTGACGATCAACGACAAGCTCAACGTGAACGGCGTCGTGCAGCTCACGGGCTACAAGGTCTCCGCCCTGCCGGACTGCACGAACAACAACACCGGATCGTTCGCCTTCGTAACCGACGCTTCGTCGTCCTCGCCTATCTATTATAGCTCCGTTTCCGGCGGCGGGAGCACGCGCATACCCGTATTCTGCACAGGGGCCGCCTGGGTGTACCACTGAAAACTTGAGTTCGGAGATCCTTTTCTATGGCCGGCAATACAATGCTTTTCTTCGTCGATGAGGGAGACGGCCTCCGCATGCACGATGCGGTGACGGCCCTCACGGTGGCGCTGCCGCTGACGCTCGCAACTACTCTCCACGGGCACACTGGGGTGGGTATGCCAACTATTCCGCGCTTGCGACTGACGTGTAGATCGGGTTCACGGCCCTGACCGCGTCTCGGAACTTCGTCCTTCCCGACGTCTATACCTGCTCGCTCAGCTCGACTTTGGCCATTTAGCCCGTCTTATTCATCGGGGCGGTGGATCTCGGGTGGCGAGCGTAGCGTAAAGCATTGATGTGGCTTAGGGATTGGGTACTGACACCAAGCCTTCAGATCGCACCGAGCCCGTCACGCCCGCCATGACCGATCCTACGTGTCTCTCGTTCGCGTTTCCATCCGTGCGGAGCAAGAAGCTCACAGCCGCCTTCGACGGCGGACGCCTGACCTCGGACGGCGGCGTCCTGCTGCTCGCCCAGGCCGCGCGGCGGCTTGGTATCGCCGAGAAGCTCGCGGCTGTGATCCCGGATCGGCGTGATCCGAGCCGGGTTCTGCATCCGCTGCCCGAGATTCTGCTGGTAATTACCCACCCCCTTGCGCGGGTTGGATTTCACTGATTCCTTCGTGGGATGGGCCGAAGCGATCTTGAGCGGCTGAGCCGCGAGGAGTTGATCGATTTGGTGCTGCGGCTGCAGCGCCCGGAGAAGACCTCGCGCACCTCGTCGAAGCCGCCTGCGACGGATCACAAGGAGCGGCGCGAGCAATCCAAGCCCGGCGGGGCCAAGCCCGGCCATGAAGGCCATAGCCGGGTGCTGAGCGATGATCCCGATGCGGTCGTCGAGCATCGTCCCGATCGCTGCTCGTGCTGTGGCGGCGACCTGCACGCGGCGCTGCCGGCCGAGGTCGTCAGCCTCTCTGAACGGATCGAGTTGCCGGAGGTGGCGCCGGTCGTCACCCAGCACCAGCGCCTTGCCGTACATTGTCCATCCTGCGGGACGCGGGTGGTCGCACCAGTGCCGGAGGCGGCGCGCGGCACGCCATTCGGGCCACGGCTGCATGCGGTGGCGACGTATCTGAAGACCTTCCAGGCCCTCTCCTACGAGCGGCTCCAAGCGGCGTTGTCCGATCTGTTTGAACTGTCGCTGAGCCAGGGCGGGCTGATGAACCTGCTCCGCCGTGCGCAGGGCCGCTTCCGTCCCGGCCGCGAGGAGGCCGTCTCGGCCCTGCGCCGGGCCGCGGTGGTCGCCTCGGACGAGACCGGCGTACGCATCGAAGGCAGCAACGCCTACTACTGGGTTTTCCACTCGGCCGACGCTGTGGTGCACACGGCTTCCCCAACGCGCGGTGCCGTCGTGGTGCGGGAGATGATGGACGGGCATCGGCCGGCGGTGTGGATCTCGGACCGCTACACCGCCCAGCAGGGCCATGCGGCCGCGCACCAGACCTGCCTTGCCCATCTCGCCCGCGACGTCGCCTACGCCGTCGAGGCCAGCGATGATCCGGTCCACTGGCGCCTGCAGCTCTGGCTGCGATCCGTGTTCGCCCTGGCCGAGCACGTCACCGACTTCGCGACCTCGACGCTGGCCACCAAACGCCGAAGTCTGGATCGGCAGCTTGGCGCCATCCTCGCTACGCCGAGCGGCTGCGACCTGACCCGCGATCTTCAAGCCAAGATCGGCCGGGCGCGCGATCAGCTCCTGGTCTTCCTCGCCCATCCCGGCCACGTCCAACCCACCAACAACGGCTCCGAGCGCCTGCTGCGCCCGGCCGTCGTCCAGCGGAAGATGACCAACGGCTATCGCGCGATGTGGGCCGCTGCGGGCGAAGCCGACATCCGAACCGTCGTCGATACCGCGCGCCTCACAGGCAGCAGACCCTTCGGCACCATCCTCAAGACCGTCGGCGCCTGAGCCCAACAATCACAGGGGTGGGTAATTACTTCTGCTGGCCCGCATCCTGGCGATTGCCTGCGGGTATGAGGATGCCGACGACCTCGACCATCTGCGCGCCGACCCCGCCTTCAAGCTCGCCTGCGGACGCCTGCCCGAGAGCGGCGCGGACTGATGAGCCAGCCCACCGTCTCGCGGCTGGAGAACACTCCCGGCCTGCGCGATCTGATCCGGCTCGGGCGGGTGCTGGTCGATTTGTACTGCGCGAGCTACGCCACGCCGCCCGCCGCCGTCACCCTGGACATCGACGACACCTGCGATGTCGTGCGCGGTCACCAGCAACTCTCGCTGTTCAACGCCCACCATGACACGCGCTGCTTTTTGCCGATCCACGTCTACGATACCGCCACCGCGCGCCCGGTGGCGATGATCCTGCGGCCGGGCAAGACGCCGTCCGGCCGCGAGGTCCGAGGCCATCTGCGCCGGCTCGTCCGGGCGATCCGCCGCCACTGGCCGACGACCGCGATCACCATCCGCGGCGACGGCTATTACGGGCGGCCCGAGCCCATGGATTGGTGCGAGGACAACGGCGTCAGCTACGTCTTCGGCTTGACCGGCACGAAGGCGCTCGCGGCGAAGGTCGAGCCGACCGCCGACCACATCCGGGTGGTGCGGGCGATCGGCGATAAGGATGCGGTTCGCGGCTTCGCCGAGACCACCCACGCGGCCAAGTCCTGGCGGCAGCAACGCCGTGTCGCCGCCCGCATCGAGGCCACCCGCCTCGGCCTCGACATCCGCTACGTGGTCACGAACATCGCGACCGGTACGCCGGCATGGCTCTACGCCGAACTCTACTGCGCCCGCGGCCAGGCCGAGAACCTGATCAAGCTGCACAAGGGCCAGCTCGCTTCCGACCGCACCTCCTGCCGGCATCCGGCCGCCAACCAGATGCGGCTCGTACTCCACACCGCAGCCTATTAGCTGATGCTCACCGTGCGAGACGCCATCCCGGCCAGCCATCGCCTCGCCAGGGCCGAGTTCGCCACGATCCGCCTCCGGCTGAACCAAGCGATCCTGAACGCTCAAGGCCGTCCTCCAAAAGACAGCCTTGAATCACGCCTCACACGGCCCGAAAACCCCAAGAGTCCACGCGCCCTAGAGCATGTTAAGCGAGGTGGATGCCGGCTTGCGTGAAGAAAATGCGACCGCACAACAAGATAGAGCATTTTCGGTGATCCAGAGATCACCGAAAATGCTCTAGCAGGCTGCTGCAGAAGTCTGGTGTTACGCTCGGTTTGGATCGTTATCGGTGTTTGCCACGGATTGGCCGACGTCCGAGAGGCTGGATTCTGCCTCTTCGATGGGAGCCCGGGTTACGGGCCGCGTCT